>JAGWML010000098.1 GCA_028873155.1 Acidobacteriota bacterium | reverse complement strand
GTATTGCGAAGGATTTAATTGCGTCTCTGCCTTAACGAGAGCGCATTGGAGGAAACGATGATAAGAAGAGTTCTGGCCCGTCGCCATCACGCTCACCGTGACGGCGGGCAAACGCAGAAAGGCCCGAATCGCTGATCTCTTGACGGGGACGCGAAACGGGCCGTGGTGAGCACTACTTCTTGGAGGGTGCCTGTCTGGTGACAGTATCGGGATTTATACCCCGTAGCAATTCCCTGGACGGAATGGAGTTCGATTCTCCCGCCCTCCGTGCATCATTGTAACTAGAAATTCAGGCCAAGTCGATGCCATATATCCCATACCGAAGCGACCTTTTTGTGAAGCAGTTCAAGGCTCTCTGCAAAAAAGATAAGCCTCTAGAGAAGTTGCTGCTAGATGCAATTGGCGATATTGTCGCTCATCCCGATAACTTCGATACTCCACTGAAGGCAGACCGTAATAGGAGCGTCAAAAAGAAGGCAATCCGAGAGCGCTATCGCATCATTTATAGGTATTGCGAGAGGTGCTTCGCGGTGCATAAAAATTTGTGCGACGGGTGCGAAATGGCCCTTGATAATCCGCCGAAGGCAATTGTTTTTGAAGAGGTCTTCCACCGAGATGATGGTTATTGAATGACTAGTTCTCGCATATCTAGCGGTTTCTCTATTCTCAGAGATACACATTCGTCGTCTGTATAGTTCAGGTGTCTCCATAAACTATCTATCCAGTCGTCGCTTAGAGAAAAGCACGACTTCGGAGTACTTATGCGAGAAAGCACGTTGTAGCCGGTTGGAACATCAGCAATCGTGAGTTTCCCCTTTCCGGGGACATTTACGACTTGTTTGTAAACCAGCGTCCTGAGCGGACCAAATGTTAAAGGGGCGCACTTCTTGGCCGCATCATCTACGAAACGTATTGCTTCTTGATTTTCCTGAAACAGGTCGGAGGCCGCGCGAAGAAGGGAGGTACCTTTGTCCGTTAATCGAGGCTTGGCTTTACCACTACTAAGGCCGACACTTGCTAGCCAATCAGCATCCTCATAAATATCGGTTGTTAATGGCCCAAATGTCCACCTGAAGAATGAATAGTTGAAGGTATTGATTTGCTTGGACGTTGATGCAAGCTCCGCCATGAACGGAATCTTCATCAGTTTGAAGGGGCCGTCAACAAAACCGAATTCGTTCCCTCTTGCAATTGCATACAAGAGGAGCAGTCGATCCGACATTGCTTGCACTCTAGTACGCATTGTGATACCCCGGCGAAGATTTGGCGAAGCATCGCCATTTCAATTCTAACCCGATTTGATGCGGAAATCACGTTCGCAATTAAAATATGCCCTGTCACGGCACCAACTATTGCACCAAAATAAGGGCATATGTGTCAAGTGCATAATCTTCACTGAAGTCGTGCCCTTTCAAAACGACGGTCGAGTTGAGTTTTCCGCAGCCTGCACAGTCCCGATGATTTTCGGCGGTCTTGGGTCACGGCAGAAGCAGTGTGCGTGCATGGCCGGAGGTGCGCCCTGCGCTGGTCAGGCGACGGAAGTTGCGGAAGAAGGAATGCGTCCACGATCGTCGAGCGGGTCGTGCGGCTCGATGATCGCGGACGCATTTGTGTGTTGCGGAGGAAGCCCCTGCAGCTTGCGCTTTCTTTTATTGCGTGCAGGCGTTGTTGTGCGCACCCGCAAAGGTGAGGAAGGTGATGCTTGCGGGGGCGAGGGTGAGCTTTCCGCGACGGGCGGCGGCGCCTTTGAGCGCGGGGAGGCTGTCGTTTGCGCCGAGCTGCAACTCTGTGCCGTTCAGATCCACACGGGTTGTCTGGAGCTCGGGCGAAGTGAGCGTATAGCGCTGCGCGGAAGACGGGAGAGTGAGCACCTGTGCGTCGGTCTTGTTCGCATTGATGGCGAGCAGGGCGACTCCTCCCGGATGGTTGCGCAGGCAGGAGGCGTAGAGGTGCAGGCCGTTGGAGCCGGATGCGCCGGGATCGAGAACGACGGAGCCCATGAAGGTATGCCAGAGCAGGGCTGCCCAGTAGTTGGGGCGGGGCGTGTAGGTCTTCTCGTCGAGCAGGCCGTAGTCGCTTGCGGCGAGGGTGTTGTGCATGTGGACCTTGACGCCGAGCCTGGAGAGCGCGCCGAGCTGATTGAGGTAGCGGAAGGTGTCAAGGAAGGTGGAGGCCCAGCGGTCTCCGCCGCAGGCCGCCTCTGCGGTTTCAGTGAGCCAGATGGTCTTGCCGGGCGCGTACTTGTCGCGCAGGGCAGCGTAGAACTGCTCATTTTTGGCGGCGCGAGCCAGCCACTCGTCGGTGAGCGCGGCTTCGGGGGTGGTGGTCGCTGCCGCGCCGAAGCGTCCGCAGCGGGCGGAGACGGCGCCGTAGAAGTGATAGGAGAAGGCGTCGAAGGCGTCGCCGGTGGCGTCGAGCATCTGCGGAGTGGTCATCATGCCGGGCATGCCGGAGGAGGCGGTCAGCGCTGTGCCTTCGCCGACGCTGCCGGGACCGAGGACGACCATGCCGGGGGCGCTCTCTTTGGCGAACTGGCGGAAGGCGGCGATGTCGCGGCCGAATGCGGCGCCGTCGTAGCCTTTGGGCCCGCCGCCTATTGTGGGCATGGTGGGCTCATTGAAGAGCTCGGCGGCGGCGATTTTTCCGCCATGGGCTTTGGTGTAGTCGACGACCTGCTTTGCCTGGACGGGGGTCCATACGCCGGAGGCATCGCGCACGCCGGAGCTGATGGCGAAGGAGGTGACGAGGGGAGCATCGACGGCGTTGGAGAAGTCGATGACGCCCTGCCACTGCTTGCGGGTGAGGACGGCCTTGAAACCTTCGGGCGGATTGGCGGGGGCTGGGGCGTCGGAGTCCTGGAAGTAGGTGGTGTTGGCCCAGGTACCGCTGACGCGCAGATAGGCCGGACCGAGAGCCGCGGCGAGCTTTCTGAGCCTGGGGTTCTCAAGATTGATGGGCGCGCGGTACTCGTAGAGCGAGGGGTCGAGCCCTGCGGGCTGATTGCCGCCGGTGTCGGTGGAGACGGCCTTGCTCGAGTAGGGCTTCCAGAAGCGGCCGCCGGTGACCTCGACCATTTCGATGTTGTAGGACTGGAAGCGGTCGTCCACGGTGGCGATGGAGGGCATAGCGCCGGGTTTGACGGCGACGGCTTGTCCGGCAACGGGAACCGTCATGCACTGCATGCCGGCGAGGGCCAGCATTCCCAAAAGAGACCACTGCAATTTCGTACCTTGATTCATTGTGTCCTTCCTCATTTCGCGCTTCTGCGCCGCCTCGCTTCTGCTCAGCGAGTTTACCTGTTGTCACGGTTTGCCGGGAATTGAGCCTGTGGACCGCAAGGCCCCTGAATGGGAGAGGCCTTGCGGGCGGGTGAAGCGAGCCGGGTTCTTCTCGGCTTCGACCGCGGATGGAGGGTGTGCTGACTGCGTGAGTTGGGCAGGATTGAACTCCATGGACACGTTAGGCCAGTGCAGGAGAATGCGCAAGATTGCTACGGTAGACGGGGACGCTGATGCTGGAAAGGACTGGAGGATTGAGGGTTTGCCGATGGAGGCAGGCGAAGAGTGAGCACGTATCACACCCTTGATACGTGCGAGAACGCGGTGCAAAGATAGGGATTGCGGGAAGAGGGCCGGCTATGTCCGTCACGGAACGGGTGCAGGGCGAGTGGCATCCACAGACTGAGAAGGAGCGGGGCCAGGTGCGGGAGCAGCTGGGGAAGATCCTGGCGAGCGCCCATTTTCAGAACAGCCGCCGATACCCCGGCCTGCTGCGCTACGTGGTGGAGCAGACGCTGGAGGGCAAGGAGGCGGAGCTGAAGGAGCGCCTGCTCGGCATCGAGGTCTTTCATCGCGCGGCGGATTACGACACCAACCAGGACCCTGTGGTGCGGCTGAGCGCGGCCGAGGTGAGGAAGCGGATTGCCCTCTATTATCAGCAGGCGGATCATCAGGGGGAGCTGGTGATTGGGCTGAATCCGGGGTCGTATGTGCCGTACTTTTTGCCGCCGGCGGAGGAGAACGCCACAACGGAGACGCCGGTTGCGGCGGAAGGACCCGCTGGAACCGAAAGGCGGGTGTGGAGAAAACTGGCACCCGGGTTTTCGCTCGCGGCGATTCTGGTGGTGGGAGCGGCAGCAGGCTGGCTGGGGTGGCGGCATGTCGCTCCGATGCATGCGGCGGACCGATTCTGGGCGCCGATCGTGGACCGGCAGGAGCGCGTGACTCTGTGTGTGGGAACGCACGAGCCGGGCAATGCTGCGGATGCGAGTCCGCCGACGCCGCAGGCTCTGTATGGCCAGGCGGCAGGTCAGGGCGCGGTGGGGGAAACGAGTGCGGTTTCTTCGAGCCTGGAGGAAGAGATTGCGCACTCGGCGCAACTGGGTGCGTCCAACGTGGTTGCGCTGATCCATGTGGGCGCGGACCTGGAGAGCCGTCAGCGTGCGTTTCGCATGGTGCTGGCCTCGCAGGCCACGTTTCCCGAACTGCACGAGGGCCCGGTGGTGCTGGTGGCGGCGCTGGACAATATCTGGACGGTGCGGCTGACGCAGGCGCTTCGGTACGGATTTGGAATGAGCGGCGAGGAGATGTTTATCCTGGACCACAAGAATCCAGGCGCGAGGCGGTGGCAGGTCTCGCTCGCGGAGCCCACGGCTTCTCACGCAGTGGATTATGCGATCCTGGCGCGCTATGACGATGCGACGCTGGGGCAGCCGGTGGTGATTCTTGCGGGACTTGCTTCAGAGGGGACCGAGGCCGCGAGCGAGGTGCTGTCCAACAGCGATCTGCTCGGGTCAATCTTTCGCAACGCACCCGGGCACTGGGCGGGGAGAAACTTTGAGGCGGTGCTTCAGACAGAGGTGCTGTATGGGCACCCCGGCCCATCGCGGATTGTGGCGGTGGAGTACTGGTAGACGCGAGAGGCTGGAGAGGCAGGATGCGCGTCTAGGTTTGCGCGCAGGAGTCTGCCCCGGAGTTCCCCCACAAGGAACGTCCGGGGCTCTCGGGGCGGAGCAACCACCCAGAGGTTTGCAAGCGACGAGGCGGAAGCTACTTTGAGGCGGGCTTTTCCGGGGTGGCGGTGAAGTCGCCTGTGACGCCAAAGGGATCGACTTCGACGTTGCCGGCGATTTTGCCGGAGTCATCGAGCGTGGCGGTGTAGGTGAGGGTCAGCGGGCTGCCGTTGAACTCGGAATCGTACTTCCAGGTGAGCTTGTTGCCGTCGAGCGAGCCGGTGACGGGGAGATCTTTGCCCTCCTGCGATTTGCAGGAGCCGCTGAGCTTGTTGTCGGTCTGAACGAAGCTGCATTCCTGGTCGCTTTCGTTGCCGGCAATGCTGTTGTGAACGGACCACTGGCCGGTGAGTCCGGGCGCGCCCGCCGCGAATGCGGACGAGGCGAAGAGAAGAGCGGAGGCTGCGAGGATTGTTTTCACGGTGCTGGTACCTTTCGGGTGGATGGGTGATTGAGTTGTTGGCCTCTCCGCCAGCAGGCAGTTTTGCCCGCCGGCGGAGAGGCCGTAAGGGTTAAAACGAGACGGACTGGTGCAGGGGCAGATCCTGCGAGGAGCCGCCGACGCGGATGGCGTAGCTGCCGGGGACGAGCTTCCATGAGTCGGATGCTTCGTCGTAGACGGTGAGGCGATCCTGGCTGACAGGAACGGAGACCTGCTTCGATTCGCCGGGAGCGAGTTCGACGCGAGCCCAGCCGATGAGGCGCTTGGGCGGCTCGCCGGCTGCGTCGGGCAGCGAGGCGTAGACCTGCGCAATCTCCGTGCCGGCGCGCTTGCCGGTGTTCTTCACCGTGAAGGTGACCGCGGTGGAGTCGCCGGGCGTGACGGAGAGGCCGGAGTAGGCGTAGGTGGTGTAGGAGAGGCCGAAGCCGAAGGGGAAGAGAACGGGCTTCTTCTCCGCGTCGTACCACTTGTAGCCGACCTTGAGGCCCTCGTCGTAGTAGGTCTGGAATGCCGGAAGGCCCTTTGCCATGCGGCTCATGATGTTGGAGATGTCGGCGCCGGGATCGCTGAAGTTGATTTCAGACTCGGGCGGCGGCAGGACGAGTTTGGGATGGGGCAGGTCGGCATCGGACTTTGGAAAGGTGATGGCGAGCTTGGCGGTGGGATTGACCGCGCCGGTGAGAATGCCGGCGAGGGCCTCCGCGCCGCGGATGCCGGGATACCAGGCTTCAACGACGCCCGCGACTTTGTCGATCCAGGGCATGGTTGCCGGGCTGCCGGTCTCCAGCACGACGATGGTTTTAGGATTGGCGGCCGCGACGGTTTCGATGAGCTGGTTCTGCGCGGCGGAGAGATCGAGCGTGGGGAGGTCCATACCTTCGGACTCCCACTGATACGCGAAGACGATGGCCACGTCTGCGGACTTTGCCGAAGAGGCCGCGGCCTGCGGATCGTCGCCGGAGACGTAGGAGATCTTTGCGGAGGGCATCTGGGCCTGAAGGGCGCGGAGCGGCGAGCTGGGCAGCCATTGAATGTGGATGATGGCTTCCATCATGTTCTTTGGCGCGGGCGCGGGCACGGCGGAGCCGCCGGGCGCATCCACCTGCGCGGAGCCGCCGCCGGTGATGACGCCGACATCGGCATGACCGCCGATGACGACAACCGAGTGAACGCTTGAGGAGAGCGGAAGCAGGTTGTGCTGATTCTTGAGGAGCACAATGCTCTTTTCCGCGATCTGCTGGGCGACGCGGTAGCCGCCTTCGACATCGGGAACCTGCTTGACGACCGGGTGATCGAAGAGGCCGGTGGCGAAGATGGTGCGCAGAATGCGGTGGACGTGATCATTGAGCTCGTCCTGCGAGACATCGCCGCTCTCGACGGCCTTTTTGAGGGGGTCGCCGAAGAAGATCTTGTCGGGCTGCTCCATGTCGAGGCCAGCGTGCGAGGCCTTGGTGGAGGAGTGCGTGCCGCCCCAGTCGGAGAGGACGAAGCCCTGGAAGTGGAAGTCCTTCTTGAGGACATCGGTGAGCAGGTAGCTGTTTTCGCAGGCGAAGTCGCCATTGACGCGGTTGTAGGAGCACATGACGCCGCCGGCATTGGAGATGCCGAGGGCGATCTCGAAGGCGCGCAGGTCGGTCTCGCGCATGGCGCGCTTGCTGATGTTGGCGTTGACGGAGTTGCGGCCGCTCTCCTGGTCGTTGATGGCGTAGTGCTTGAGGTCGCCGATGATGTGCACGGACTGCACACCCTTTTCGACGTTGCCGTCGAGGACGCCGGCGAGGAGCGGATCTTCACCCTGGTACTCGAAGGTGCGGCCGTTGCGCGGCTCGCGGGGCATGTTGACGCCGCCGCCGAGAGTCATGCTGTAGCCTTCGGCGCGCAGTTCGCGGCCGATGAGCGCGCCGTACTGGAATGCCGAGTCGGGATCCCATGCGGAAGCAGCACCGAGGTCGCTGGGCAGCGCGGTGGAGTAGCGACCGGCGGCTTCGCCGCGCGTGACGCCGTAGGCGGAGTCGGCCATCTGAATGGCGGGAATGCCGAGGCGGGGAATGGCGTTGGTGTAGCCGGCGCCGCCGTTGGACTCAGAGGGCGCGTTGGAGAAGAAGGGCATGCCCTGGCCATGGACCAGAGAGATTTTTTCGTCGAGCGTCATCTCCTTGACGACGAGGTCGGCGCGCGAGTCTGGCGAGAGCGACGCGTCGGACCATGGGTAGTGTTTCGGCTGCTGCATTCCTGGGAACTGAGCGAAAGCGCAGGCGCCGGCGAGGAGAGTGGCCGCGGTTACGGCCAAACCTACGATGCTTCTTTTCATGAGTCGAATTCCTTTCTACCGTTCAAACAATCCGTTTGAAGTGTCGTGACTGGCGGGGAGGCCTGTCAATGCATGCCCTGTGAAGCCGTCAATTCTTCAGGCGACGGGCGCTTCATGAGAAATGGAAGCGGAATGAGCAGAGCGACGATCACTCCGAGGACGAAGAAGGCGCTGATGTAGGCGAGCACGTTGGCCTGCGCGTCGACGAGCTGCTGCAACTGGGCGAGGGCGTGCTGGCCGGCGTTGGCCGCGCCGCTGCCGCCGAGCACGGCGGACTGCTGGAGCGCGGAGAGATAGCGATCAAAGAACGGATTGCCGTGATGGAGATTGGCGGCGAGCTGGACGCGGCTGATCTGGCGGTGGCGGGTGAGATAGGTGACGAGGAAGGATGTGCCGACCGCGCCGCCGAGGTTGCGTGCGAAGTTGCTGATGCCGGAGACCTGGTTGTTGTCTTGCCGGCGCATTCCCACGTAAGCAAGCGTGCTGATGGGGATGAAGATGAGCGGGAGGCCGACGACCTGAAAGATGCGCATCCAGACGATGTGGGTGAAGTCGATGTCGGGGGTGATGCGCATCATCCAGAACATGCTCGCGGAGGTGAGCAGGAAGCCGACGGCGATGACTTTGCGGGGATCGAATTTGCTGCCGAGGATGCCGGCGACGGGCATGAGGATGGCGAGGGCGATGCCGCCGGGCGAGAGCGCCCAGCCGGCGCGCTCGGCGGTGTAACCGAGCTGCAACTGGAGGAACTGCGGGATGAGGATGGTGGAGCCGTTGAGCACCATGCCGAGGGTGAAGTTGGAGACGGTGGCCGAGGCGAAGTTGCGCATGCGGAGGAGGCGGAGCTCAATGATGGGATGGGCGTGGGTGAGCTCGCGCCAGATCATGGCGACGAGCGATGCGGCGGCGATGGCGGCGGCGATGCGGATGACGCCGGAGTCGAACCACATGAGCTGCTCGCCCTTGTCGAGCACGTACTGCAGGAAGCCGACGCCGAGCACGATGGTGGCGATGCCGAAGTAGTCTGTGTTGCCGCCGCGGCGTTCGCGGGCTTCGAGGACATGCGGCGGATCGTGGACGACGCGCTGGGTGAGAAAGAGCGAGAGGATGCCGATGGGGACGTTGATGAAGAAGATCCAGTGCCAACTGTAGTTGTCGGTAATCCAGCCGCCGAGCGTGGGGCCGATGGCGGGGGCGACGACGATGGCCATGCCGTAGATGGCGAAGCCCATGTTGCGCTGCTCGGGGGTGAAGGTGTCCGCGAGGATGGCCTGCTCGCTGGGGCCGAGGCCGCCGCCGCCGAGGCCCTGCATGACGCGAAAGAGGATGAGCATGGGCAGGCTGGTGGCCAGGCCGCAGAGCATGGAGCTGATGGTGAAGAGCACGACGCAGGTCATGTAAAAGCGCTTGCGGCCGAGCTGCGTTGAGAGCCAGCCGCTCATGGGAAGGATGATGGCGTTGGAGACGAGGTAGCTGGTCTGCACCCAGGTGCTCTCGTCTGCGGTGGCGCCGAGGTTGCCGGCGATGTGGGGCAGGGCGACGTTGGCGATGGAGGTGTCGAGCACCTCCATGAAGGTGGCCAGCGTGACGGTCATGGCGATGACCCAGGGATTGAAGGCAGGCCGGGAGGCTATCTGAGCCATACGGTTGCCTCGACGGACATGCCGGGACGGAGGCGGTCCAGGCTGTCCTGGCCGGGGTTGAGGTGGATGCGGATGGGCATGCGCTGGACGACCTTGATGTAGTTGCCCGTGGCGTTCTCGGGCGGAAGGACGCTGCTGCGCGCGCCGGTGATGGCGGGGATGCCTTCGACTGTGCCGGTGAAGTCCTTCCTGAGCGCGTCAATGTGGACTGTGACCTGCTGGCCTGCGGACATGCGGGTGAGCTGGGTCTCCTTGAAGTTGGCGGTGATCCAGGTGTCGCCGGTGGCGACGATCATGAGGAGGGGTTGAGCTTCGCTGATGCGATTGCCGATTTCGGCGCTGCGCTGGGTGACGATGCCGCGCACGGGAGAGACGATGTGGCAGAAGCTGAGGTTGAGGGCGGCGCGCTGCAACTGGGCCGCGGCGACTTCAACGTTGGCCTGCGCCGTGGCGAGGTCGGCCTCACGGATGGCGAGCTGGTGCGGTGCGGTGCGGGAGATCTGCGTGCGTTTGGCGGACTGCGCATCGACGTCGGCCTGGCGCTCTTCGACGACTTTTTGCGCAGAGAGGACGGCCGCCTGCGCCGATAATGCGCCGGCGTCAGAGGACCGCGACGCGGCAAGGGCGCGCTCGTAGTCCTGGCGGGAGATGGCGCCGGATTGAAAGAGCTGGTCGTAGCGCTTGAGATCGTTGTCGTCGCGGGAGCGCAGGGCGTCGGCTTCAGCGAGCTTTGCCGAGGCGCTGGCGAGATCCTGCGCAGAGGCGGCAAGGGCGGCGCGGGTCTGGGCGAGCTGCGCATCGCCGGCGACGGAAGCTTCTGTGTTATCCGCCTGCGTGATCGCGATGCTGGGACGCTGCGCCTGCAACTGCGCGACGGCCTGATCGTATTGCGCTTTGGCCTGCGCGTAGGCGACCTTCTGCTCGCTGTTGTCGAGATCGACGAGGGGCTGGCCGGCTTCGACGAGCTGATTGTCTGAGACGTAGACCGAGGCGATGGTGCCACCGATGCGGGCGCTGACGAGGTTGATGTGTCCGTCGACCTGCGCGTCGTCGGTGGCTTCATAGGTGTGGGCGTAGACGGCCCAGGAAGCGGCAGCGGCACCGAGCACGAGCCCCGCGAGACCGCCGACGACAAAGCGGCGGGGATCTGTTT
>JAGWML010000097.1 GCA_028873155.1 Acidobacteriota bacterium | reverse complement strand
TTGCGGCCACAGTCCCAATCCAAGGTGCCGTTTGCAGACATCGCTTTACGTTTGGCTCATTGAAAGCGTCGTGGAAAATGGTCAGTGGTTGACGTGTCTGCTTTTTAGGCTTCTCTCTATTGAGCCGAAAAGCTGCTTTACCAGAAATCAGCACAAAGTATCCGCCGGTAGCCTTCGCGATTGCGCGCGTAATGAAAAGGCCAGCTCCGGCATTATTCGGAGCGCCCCCATAGAGACCGCTCTGCGCTCCAGTAACGCCGGGCTGCATGGCGAGTTGGATAGCCATCATGTCATCATCTCTTATCTGCGGATAGGCCCCACTTAAGGTCGCTGCGATACCGTGGCCACAGTCTGCTACAGCTATTGCTACGCGACTAGGGCTATCTTCCGTCAAATACCTCTGAGCGCACACCCAGGCACCCTCACCTGATTCGGAATGTTCTAGCACATTTCGCACCAGTTCACTAACGCAGTATTGGACTGCGCTCAGGCTGTTGGGGTCTCTATCCAGGTGAAGTACTGCTGACACGTTGCCAATTACCGCTTGCAAATCGGCCGTCGTCTTCACTTGAATCAGAG
The DNA here is from genome assembly GCA_028873155.1 of Acidobacteriota bacterium. Taxonomy (GTDB): domain Bacteria; phylum Acidobacteriota; class Terriglobia; order Terriglobales; family Acidobacteriaceae; genus Telmatobacter. The sequence continues at coordinate 9,985 of JAGWML010000097.1, read as the reverse complement.
GCATGAAGCGTCCAGCTTCTTCTCTTTCTTTAATAGATGAAACAATTTCATCCTAGCGAGGTAATTGACGTGGTTCCCGTGTGCGTTTCTTACTTCTACGACGAGGCCGTTCCTTGTGCACCACCCACCCCACGCGGCGACCATTGAAAGCGCCATAGGATCAAGGTGGGCAAACCGAGCATCCAAGTCGAGAATTGCTGGAGAGCCTTGATCCGAGAAGGGAGCGTTCATTGATAAGAAGTGTCTGAACGTGTGGAAGCAAGCGCTGTTGGGAACTTTGAGCGTTGGCATAATATGGCCCCGGTTCTCTGATTGACTTGGGCGCACGTCCTATTAACGACGGGGTGGCCCGTATCTCGCAATGGTAACCCAGCACGAAAAGGGGTGCCCCAGGTCTCGCTTCTAAGACCTGGGAAAGCACGAATCCCTGTTGTCGCGGACCGCTCCACTCTACTCAAACATCCAGTCCAGATTCTCCGGTCCGTCGCCCGCGTTCTGCGCCTCGTTCACATAGGGCGCCATGTGCAGATCCTCCGGCACAAAGCCCAGCACCACATACGCGCCCCTGCCCATGTCCAGCTCACTCTCGCCCGCGGGCAGCGGCTTGGCCCACACCGCCATCGGCGCCAGCTTGCCCGCCGCCACCGCATTCAGCATCACCAGGTTCCACTGCTCCGTCTCCTGGTCCAGCACCGAATCCTTCCGCGACGCATCCCGCACAAAACTGGGCACCCCATCTTTGCGGCGTCTTCGTCTTTCCCGCAAGGAAGGAACGCATGCACGCCGCGTAGCGACTCTCACGCGCGCTCCACCGCCAGCGCCACCGCATTTCCGCCACCCAGGCACAAAGACGCAATCCCGCGCTTCGCATCGCGCTGCTGCATCGCGTAGAGCAGCGTCACCAGCACCCGCGCGCCGCTCGCACCAATCGGATGCCCAATCGCCACCGCGCCGCCGTTCACGTTCACGCGCGCCGGGTCCAATTCCAGCTCACGCAGCACTGCCAGCGCCTGCGCGCTGAAGGCCTCATTCAGCTCGAACAGCTCCACCGAGTCCAGCGCCCATCCAGCCTTCTGCGCCACCTTGCGCACCGCATCCACCGGGGCCAAGCTGAACCACGCCGGCTCGCGCCCGCTCGTCGCCTGCGCACGAATCACCGCCAGCGGCTTTGCGCCCAGCGCACGCGCCCGCTCCGCGCTCATCACCACCACTGCCGCCCCGCCGTCATTCACACCGGGCGCATTCCCCGCCGTCACCGTGCCGCCATCTTTGAAGGCCGGTTTCAGCCTCGCCAGCGTCTCTTCCGTAGTATCCCGACGCACCGCTTCATCGGTTGCAAAGATGCGCGCAGCTTCGCCCTTCTTCGCCGCCGGAATCTCCACTGGCAGAATTTCCCCGAGGAACCGCCCCTCTGCCGTCGCCGCGGCCGCGCGCTGGTGCGACTCCGCCGCAAACGCGTCCTGCTCCTGCCGCGTAATGCCGTACTTCTCGGCCACCATCTCCGCCGCCGCGCCCATGTGGAAGTTGTTGTACACATCCCACAGCCCGTCGTTCACCATCACGTCCACCAGCGCGCCGTTGCCCATCCGGTAGCCCGTGCGCGCCTGCTGCAGCACATACGGCGCGTTCGACATCGACTCCATGCCGCCCGCCACGACAACCTCCGCGTCGCCAGTCTGGATCGCCTGCGCCGCCAGCGACACCGCCTTCAGCCCCGAGCCGCACACCTTGTTGATCGTCAGCGCGCCCACCTGCGGCGGCAGACCCGCAAAGATCGCCGCCTGCCGCGCCGGAGCCTGCCCCAGCCCCGCCTGCAGCACGCAGCCCATGATGCACTCGTCGATGACTGCGAGCTCAGGCGCCCTGGCCACACCTTGCTCCGTCCGGCTCTCTGCGGCTTCTCTCAGGCCGGCGCGTCGCACCGCCTCACGCACCGCCATTGCCCCCAGCTGCGGTGCACGAAACCCCTGTAACGATCCCTGAAACTTACCTACGGCGGTCCGCACGGCCGACACAATCACTGCTTCTCTCATCGCATCACTCTTCGCTCTGGCTGAATGGGCTGCGCTCCCATCGAGCGCATGCGTTCAAAAGGCCAGCCTCATGCCACGGGCATCTTAGCGCAGCCCTCGCATCATCGGCCACTGTGCGGGCCTGCAGGACATGGAGTGCTTTTCATCGCATGGCATCGGAAGCGCACATGGTCCAACATCGCGCGCAGGATTCACTGGAGCCTGTCCTCAACCGCGGGTGCGTGGAAAGGCCAGATCCTCTGCTGAAAAGCGCGCGCCAGATATATGGCTGTGCCCGAGGCGCCGATACTTCCCGCCACGGCGACGCCCTGCCACGCATGGCTGCGGTTTATCAAGATGAAAACGAAGCCGGCAATCGCAAGCAGCGGCGGCAGCGGGTAAAGCGGCATTCGAAACGGCCGGTGCAGATTAGGTCGCCGCATGCGCAGCCACATGACACCTATATGCTGCAGCAGAAACTGCAGCAGGATGCGCGTGATCACGAGCATCGTGATGACCTGTTGCAACGAGAAAAAGCAGAACGCTGCAGCCACAAAGCCAAGAGCCAGCAGCGAGCGATGCGGAATCCCATGCCGCGGATGAATCGCGTCGAGAAAGCGGAAGTAGTTGCCGTCGCGCGCCGCCGCATAGGGCACGCGCGAGTAGCCCAGCAGGAGTGAAAATACGGAGGCAAACGCCGTCCATACGATCAGCGCCGCCATCAACCGGCCGGCCCACACGCCAAAGGCGGAACGAGCAATCTCAGCCACCAGTTGCAACGGCGGAGCGGTGCCCGCCAGCGAATTCTGCACCATGCTGTGCATTGAGGGGAAGACCGCAACGTTCATGGCAATGTAAAAAACCGCGACCAGCAGGATCGACAACAGGATTGCCTTCGGAATGGTCCGTTCCGGGTGCCGCACCTCGCTGCCGAGGAAGCAGATGTTGTAGTAGCCCCAGTAGTCGTAGGTTGCAATCAACGTCGCCTGCGCGAGCCCACCAATCGCAAGCGCCACTGGTTGTGCGGGAGACGCCGGCATGTGCCAGCCTCCACTCGCCGAAGCTGCGCTGAAGCCCGAGACAATCACTCCGGCCAGCGCTGCCATGACACCGCAGAAGAGCACCCATGCCAGTCGAGTAATGGAGCTCAGGTTGCGATAGAGCAGCGCAGTGACCAGCAGGCACGCAGCAGCAGCAACAAAGTTGCCGTAATGCAGCCCGGGCAGCGCAGCGATCGGCGCAGACTCAAGCCCAGGCCAGAACCATGCAAGAAATCCCGACAAACCGATGCATCCCGATGCAATCGACAGCGGAGCCGAAAAGCTGAGCTGCCATACGTAGAGAAAACTCAGCCAATTTCCTGCGCGGTGCGGTCCGTAGATCTCGTGAAGAAATGCATAGGATCCGCCGGCCCGCGGAAAGGCCGCGCCCAGCTCCGCCCACACCAGCCCATCGGCAATCGCGATCAACGCGCCGAGCAGCCATGCGTACACGGACAGACGATACCCTGCCGCTTCAATCACCAGCGGCAGGGTGATAAACGGTCCAACGCCGATCATCTCCAGCATGTTGAAGAGCACGGCCGCGCGCAGGCCGATGCGCCTGCTGAGGTGGTCGTTGACGGGAGGATTGGAATAAGACGCGGTCATGGGGCCGGTTCGCTCCACGGATTGTACACTGGCGAGAAGTATGTTTCTTGCCGAGAGAGTTCATCGCACAGCCGCGTTGGCGGTCCTTGCAGGCCTGATTGTTGTTGGCCTTGGCCCGGTTTGCCTGGATGCACAAGAGTCCGCAGCGGGTCCCATCAGCCAGCCATCGGCACAGCCTTCCTCGATCGCACTGCCCCTGCCCGAAGATCGCGGTGCGGCTGCGCTGAAGCAGACGCTGAAGCGCCTGGGCACCACTGCCAGCGTGCTTATGATCGTCGCGCATCCTGACGACGAGGACGGCGCGCTGCTGACCTATCTCTCGCGCGGCCTCGGCGTACGCGCCACGCTCTTCACCCTGACGCGCGGCGAGGGCGGCCAGAACGCGATGTCTGCCGAAGACGATGACGCGCTGGGCATCATCCGCACGAATGAACTGCTGAAGGCGGATGAGTATTACGGCGCACAGCAGATGTGGGGCACCGAGGCGGATTTTGGCTTCTCGAAGACGCAGGAGGAAGCCTTTGCGCGCTGGGGTCACGAGCGGGTGCTCTACGACGCCGTGCTGGCAGTCCGGCGGGCGCGGCCGCAGATTATAGTGGCCACATTTGTGGGCGGCGTGAGCGATGGCCACGGGCAGCATCAGGTCTCAGGTGAAATTGCGCAGGAAGTCTTCAAAGCGGCTGCCGATCCTAAAGTCTTTCCCGATCAGATTGCGGATGGGTACCAACCGTGGCAGCCGCTCGCTGTTTATTCGATGGTTCCCTTCGCGCCCATCACGGACAAGGGCATGTTTGATTACGCCACCGGCAAATGGGCGCCAGCAAGATTTCACAACTACGCAACGGACGAGTGGATCAACGGAGAGCCATCGACCGATGTGACGTTGCCGGTGGGCACGCGCGATGCAGCGTTGGGACGCAGCTATCAGCAGATTGCCCGCGAGGGCTGGGGCATGCAGAAGTCGCAGAACGGCGGCGCGAACCCTACACTCAGCGGCCCCGGCACGGCGCGCTACCATCTATGGGTCGTGGCTGACTCTGCCAGGCCTGTTACCGCAAAGAGCGTCAGCAACGATGACCTCTTCCGCAACAGCCGCGTGGACGTCGATACGTCCATCTCTGGACTTGTGCGGCTCGTCCCCGAGCCGCCAGCGTGGCTCACAGATGGCCTGCGAAAGCTTGACCAAGGCGTCGCGGAGTTCAAGCGCCAACACGCCAATGCAACAGGCGCAGCAGATGCAGATGCGCTCGCCCCGCTCTTTCGCGAGGCGCTGGACCTGCGCGCAAGGGTCGCCGGCAGCTCGATCGAAAAGGCCGGTAAAGCAAGCCTTCTCTTCGAACTCGACGCGAAGCTCGACGAGTTTCAGCAGGCGCTCGTCAACCTGCTCGGACTGGATCTGACGGCATTTCGAACCTATGAAACGCACGTTGAGGCCGGCGGCTTCCGCGGAAACTCTGCCGACGAGACGCCGCGGAGCATTGCCCCCGGCGAGACTTTTCGCGTGCGCGTCCACGTCGCCCAGTCCACCTCTGCCACGCAGCTCGCGAAGGTCTGGCTGCAAAGTGCAACTGGGAGCCCGTGGTCGTACTCGATCACAAGTGGCACAATTGACTCGGCCGGCTCAGTCTCCGATCCCATTTACACCGTGCATGCGGCCGATGATGCGCAGCCTACGGCGCCGTACTTCACGCGCCCGTCCGTCGAACAACCGTTTTACGACGTATCGTCGAGCGCGCTTCGCGGTCACTCATTTGCGCCATATCCGCTGGCGGCCTGGGCGCAGTTTGACTTTCACGGCTTGCCCATTCGACTGGGTCAGGTGGTGCAGACGTTACAGCGCGTCACGGGGCCCGGCGGAATCTACGAGCCGCTTGTGATAACACCCGAAATCGGAGTGAGCATCGAACCCGATGCGCGCATTCTGCCGCTCGACGGCAGCAGGTTGCCAGTACGCGTCCGAGTGCATGCGGAGAGAGCAACCGATGGCAGCGTCTCTCTCACGCTGCCCGAGGGCTGGCAATGCAAGCCGGCTTCGGCGCCGTTTCATCGCGCTGGCGCAGGAGACACAGAACCCATCACGTTTGATGTCACACCGGGCAACGTGAAAGCCGGCGCCTATTCGATTGAAGCAGTCGCAGAAGCAAACAGTCGCTCATACGGCTCGGGCTGGCGCAATGTCGCCTACGAGGGACTGCGCCCCTACAACCAGTATAAGAAGGCTGAACTGCGAACCCGCAAAGTAGACGTGACTCTCGCGCAGGGTCTGCACATCAGCTACATCATGGGCACAGGTGACCGCATACCCGAGGCGATCGAAGGGCTCGGCGCCAGCGTCCACATGCTCTCCGACTCCGAGCTCACCACCGCGGATTTGTCCACGTGGAACGTCATCGTGGTGGGCATCCGGGCATATTCCGTAAGGCCGCAACTGGCAGCGGCTCAGACACGTCTGAACGAATTTGTCCGCAACGGTGGAACGCTCATCGTGCAATATCAGAGCAGCAACTTCCCCGCGCCGTTCCCGCTTACCATGGGACGCATTCCGGAGCGCGTGGTGGATGAACAGTCGCCGGTGAAGATTCTGGCGCCCAACGATCCATTGCTGAACTTCCCCAACCGCCTCACCTCCGCTGACTTCGATGGATGGGTCGAGGAGCGCGGCCATTCCTTCCTGGACTCCTGGGACCCAGCCTATGCAGCACTGACCGAAACAGCCGATCCCGGTCAGGACCCGCAGCGCGGAGGACTCCTGGTTGCGCACGCGGGTAAGGGTACCTATATCTATGTTGCGTACGCGCTCTATCGCCAGCTGCCTGAGTTAGTGCCGGGGTCGTATCGGATTCTGGCGAACTTGCTCAGCGCCGGACAGAGCAGTCGCCAAGTTCAATAAAGGCTGTGCTTCGAGTCTCTCTCGATGAACACTGTGTAAATTCACACCACATTCACATTGCCTATCTCTATCAAGATCTCTGTTAAATGCATGTGAATTCGTCATCTATTCACACAGTTCTGAGAACCTCAAAAACAGACAAGGCAACCGGTGAACGCAGGGCTTTGATGGCTCCGTCTGCTGTTTGTCTGCCGGGATTCCTTTTGTCCATCTCGATTGGATGAGAACCGTTCGCTGGTCTCATCGGACGAGTGCGGCAGAATGCGTGCACTGACAAGTTGCGCGCAGATCCCGAATCAAACTGTTCTGAGAGGAAGAGAGACGCACAATGAATCTGAAACTCAACACAACTGCCGCTGCAATTCTGGCAGTGAGTCTTGCAGGATCGCTTGCATTCGCAGGCGCTCCCCCAGAGTCTGCGCAACAGAAGAGCGGCAGCGCGAAGAAGGCTGCCAAGCCGACCAAGCCGTCCGTAGAAGATCAGATTCAGGCTCTGCGTGAAGAGATGGAACAGCAGATCAACAGCCTGAAGAATGATCTGGCCGAGAAGAATGCTGAACTGCAGAAGGCTCAGCAGTCCGCTGCAGACGCTCAGGCCGCAGCCGCGAAGGCGGAGACCGCTGTCACCACGCAGCAGCAGGCGGCTACGGAAAACGCCACGGCGGTTTCGACGCTGCAGTCAACGGTCAATGACCTCAAACAGAATTCAGTTTCACTCGCCACAACAGTTTCCGATGAGACTTCGGCGATGAAGAAGCAGATCGCTAATCCGGATGCCATCTATTTCAAGGGCATTGCACTCTCTCCGACGGGCAGCTTCCTGGCGGCTGAGTCTGTGAACCGCACGGCGGCAACCGGCGGCGGCCTGAACACGCCGTTCGGTGGAATTCCGCTGCAGTACTCGGATGCGGCAAAGTTGAGTGAATTCAATGCATCGGGCCGTCAGTCGCGCGCAGCAATGAAGGCGACCGGCAAACTGGCCAACATGACGCTGACCGGTTACTACGAGGCTGACTGGCTCGGCACAGGCATCACTTCCAATGCCAACCAGAGCAACAGCTACGTTCTTCGTCAGCGCCAGCTCTGGGCCGATGCCAAGCTGAGCAACGGATTGGATATCTCTGGTGGCCAGGGATGGTCGCTTGCTGCCGAAACCACGCAGGGGCTGACTCGCGGATCCGAGATTCTGCCAGCTACCATCGACCCACAGTACGAAGCGGGCTTCGTTTGGACCCGTCAGTACAGCTTCCGCGTATCCAAGGATTTCAACCGGAAGTTCTTCCTTGGCGCCTCTGCTGAAAATGCGCAGACTCTGAACCCGGCTGGTTCGAATCTGCCTACAAATCTGCTGATCGGCTCGGCCGGCAACGGCGGCGGCCTCTATAACCCGACAGCCAACTATTCCTTCAACCTCGCTCCGGACTTCGTGGCCAAGATGGCCTTCGAACCCGGCTGGGGACACTGGGAAGTCTTCGGCGTCAGCCGCTTCTTCAGGGACCGCATTTATCCGAACGCAAGCAGCTCGGCAGGCGCGTATAACGACACCATCCCCGGCGGCGGCATCGGTGGCGGCTTCCGCGCTCCGCTGGCCAACAACAAGGTCACAATCGGTCTGAAGGGTCTCTACGGCAAGGGCGTGGGCCGCTACGGTTCCTCGACGATTGCCGACGTGACCATCCGGCCCGACGGGCAGCTTGATCCTCTCAAGGCCTTCTCCACTCTGAGCACGGTTGAGCTGAACCCAACCTCCAAGCTCCTCGTCTACATGAACTACGGCGGCGACTACGTCTACCGCGACTACTGGGGCAAAATTGGGTACGGTTCGCCTCTGACGAACATGAGCGGTTGCAACACGGAGCCCGTGACCGGAAGCGGCGCGACGAACGGCGGTATCGGCTACTCGCCCTCAACACCGGCGAACTGCGGCGGCAACACCAAGGACGTGCAGGAAGGCACCATCGGCTGGTGGTACTACTTCTACAAGGGACCGAAGGGCGGCCTGCGTCAGGGCTTCCAGTACAGCTACTTCACGCGGAACATCTGGTCTGGCACCGGCGGCCCGCAGAACATCAACGGTGGCGCGAAGGGCACGGATAACGTAATCGAGACCTCGCTCCGCTACTATCTCCCGTAGTTTGGATTGACTCAAGACGTAAGGGCAGCCCGCAATGGCTGCCCTTTCTTTTTGTCGCGTGAGAAAGCTCGGTGTGGATTCGATTGCTAGTGAATCCTTGGATCGCCGTTGGAACGGAAAGCAACTCCAGCCAACATTTCGCCCGAGGCCAGCACATCGCGCAGGCGCTCCGAGTTTGGTCCACTACGCGCTTCCGCTGCCTCGAGAGCACGCAGTGCCGCTTCTGGGGTTGTTGCCGAAGGCAATCGGAAGATCCAAGCGATGTTGGTCGAGGTCAGCGCGGTATCGTCGCTCAGCGCAACAACTGGAACAAATGACTTCAACGCCAACTGCTCCGCCAGGTGCGCAGAGTTGCGGTCCATTGCGATGATTGCAATGGCATGCTCGTCCCACAGTCCATGCACTAGCTGCGTGGAGGCTGCGCCCCAGTTCTGGTCACTGGCTACGGGGACAAGCTCCCACGTCCGATCGTGAACTCCCGACGAAAGCAACTGGCGCATTGGGCCAGATACTGCGACCTGCTGCGCATGGGGTCCGAAGAGCACCACGCGTAGCGGTCCTGCAGGCGAATCGGGGCGAGACGGGCCTCGGTAGGCCACGCCGTCTTCGGCTACGCGCGCATAAGGAGCCAATGGGCCTGGCTGTTCCAATGCGCCGGGTGGATCGTCTGCGGTCCTGTTTGAAGCAGTCGCCTGTGCGGGAGGCTCCTTTTCCATCGTCGAACGCTTGTAGCTGATTGCCCCGTTATGAACGGTGCCGATGTACATTGGCATCACGTTTTTCTGATTCGGGTCAAAGACCATATGCCCGGTCACTCCGTCGTATTGCTCGATATCGGCCAGAGCGTCGTGAATGCGGGCGCGATTCAAGCCGGCCTGGCAGATCGCATTGAGCAGAATGTTCATCGCGTCGTAAGCAAGAGAGGCGAACTGCTCGGGTGGCTCGTGGAAGCGTGCCTCATAACGCTGATTGAAGCTGATCCATTTGGTGTCGTTGCGTGTGGGGTCATAGGGGAAGACGGCTTCGAAGCCTTCCGCAGCCAAGCCTGCAGAGGCGAGCAACTCCGGTCCCAGCGTGCGATAGGAACCAAAGACGCGCTGCTTCATTCCAAGCTTCTGCATCTGCTTGAGGATATTTGCTGTCGGAATTTCATCGCCCCAGATCACAATGGCATCTGCGCGGGAGTCCTGGATAATCTGCAACTCGCGCGTGAAATCCGTATCTCCGGGCATGAACTTCTGCTCGATGACAACAGGATGACCCAGCCGGCGAGACGCATCGCGGAACTTGAGCACACCGA
>JAGWML010000096.1 GCA_028873155.1 Acidobacteriota bacterium | reverse complement strand
CGGCTGAGCTAGTGTGGCTGTGCGCCGGACCGGTAAGAACGACCCGATGACGATGCCAATTCGATGGGCGCGAGCGCAGTGCTCTCCTCGAGCGCCAGGGTGCGCTCGCGCGGGCGAAGCAGATTCTGCGCTTCCAGGCACGATTGCCCGGCATACACAAGCGACAAACAAAGCACAAATCAACCCGGAGGAAAGTATGTTTCACTTGCGCACATTCTTGATCTGCCTTGGCTGTGCAACGCTTCTGGTTGCCGCCGCCCCTCGTCTGCGCTCGGAGGCTTCAGCAGACGCGCAGGCCGCGCTCAACAAAGACCTGCTCGGTAAAGAAGTCAAACCACTGATGGACATGCCTGCCTATAAAGAAGGCATCGACATCTATTACGTGGCGCCCAACGGCAAGCGCTCCGACGACCGCGGAATTGACCTTCAGGGCCTGACTAAGTGGCTCAAAGCCAAGGGCGTAGGCATCGAAAAGGGTGAGGACGTCATCATCACCAACGTCAAGGTCGATAGTGACAAGGTTGAGATTCACCTGGGCGGGGGCGGCGAGGGACGTCGGGGGAGCAATCACGCAAACAAGGTGAATGCAGGCTTCAAACGCGCCGGCGGTTCGCGCATCAACTTCCGCTACCAGGCGCCGGTGACGGACCTCGACCTGCAGCCGGCAATGTTCCTCAAGTTCATGTCGCGCATTCTGGATGTGAGTGAAATTGAGGGCGCGGTTGAAACCCAGCAGATGCCGGCAGACGACAAGGCCGCCATCGAGTCGCACACCGTTATCCAGGGAATGACCTATCAGATGGTCATGTTGAGCTTCGGTGAGCCGGAGCAGAAGAAGATCGACGACAGCACCGACAGCTCGCTTCGAGAGACCTGGTACTACCTGAAAGATGGCCAACGCTGGGTGTTGCATTTTGTCAATGGCAAGCTCGACAAGATTCAGACTTTCTGAGGCAGCGGGGCATCGGTTGTAGCCAGACATGCCGCGCTTCTGCGGGCTGCGGCCATCACAAGCTGGAGCCCCGGACCTGCGCACTCTGCGGTTCAAGAACTCGCAACAGCATTCCCGTTCCGCTGCGCAGCAGGACCTTGTTCTTGTCACTGACAAGAACAATGACACCCTCGGGATCGGTTCGTCCGGCATGCCGGATGCGCAGTTGCGGGTAGCCGTAAATGCCGCAGGCATCCGTCGAAAAGACCCACAGCGCCTGCGGCCGGTCATTGCCAGCCACGGCCGCGCGGCACGGCTGGCCGGGGCTGACGCGTGGCGCGGCCAGAACGCCGTTCGGCGCGGGCGTGCCCACCACCTGCAGCCCGGCCGTCACCGGCCCGCCTCCGCGGTAGACCTGGTCGCCGCCAATCTGTTCGGTCGTCGCGGTCTCCGGCGTCGTGCCGCGAATGGCCATCTCCTCCGGCATCTGCGCTCCTTCCACCTCAAGAAAGGACGCAAGTGCACGGAGGCTGGTTCGGATGGGTAGTGTCTGCCCATGCATGCGGATCGTGTCGAAACGCAAAGCAATCTGCGAGCCGCCCGGCTCCGCGCGCAGCACTGTGCCCAGGACCCTGGCGCCACGGTGAATGCGCGTGCCGGGAATGGACTGCATGAGAGTGGCCCGGACGGCCTGGCCCGGTTGCACTTTGGCTCCGTTCAGGCTGGCATCGAGGCTGATGGGGAGGATGGTGCCTGCAGGGACGACAGACTGCGCCATCACTGCAAGAGGCAGCAAGACTATGGCAAGGCTGATCCATGGGCATCGCATCGCAAACTCCCTCTCCGACATACCAACCCTGCGTTCTCGCTTCTTTGGAGTGGCTTTGAGGAAAGATGGATGTCTTCGTGGACGAAAATTCATCGGGAGAACGATGCCGAAGCGGCTCATTGGAGTGTGCATCGGCGTTCGCAAATTCCTGCGATGGGTCTTGCGCAAACTCTGTATGCTCTTTCCCATGCATCACCGCAGGACGGCCACTCTCTGGATTGCGCTTGTCTACCTCATTGCCGCTTGCGTGCCTCAGTCGCGAGCTCAGGCGCCTGCTGCAACGGGGATTCGCTACCACTTCGGCGACGACGTGCGCTGGGCCGATCCAAATTTCGACGACAGCGCATGGCCGTCGGCGCCGGATGGCCGCTGGCCGGCGCCATCCTCTGACTCCAAAAGCATGGTCTGGATTCGGGTACGACTACCCGTCCTCTCCTCAGACCCGCTCGCCGTACGCATCAGCCAACAGAGCTCCTTTCTCATTGCCGATGAAGTGTTTGTGAATGGTGTGTCTGTAGGCCGTCAAGGCGAGCTGCCTCCCCGCGGGGTGCCGCTTGCTTTCGCAAGAGACGCTGTCCTTGATTTACCTCCTGACTTGGCTGAACGGGGAACGAATGCAGTCGTGACGTTGAGAGCTTGGTATCCGCCGGGGGTTCGCCCGCAAGCCGGAGCTACCGCCGTATTTGCCATCGACGAAAGCCGGAACCTGCATCTGGCGCTGCGTGCGGATCGTTCTGCGGCCTGGATAAAAGCGGGTCCTGATCTGGCTCTCAACTCCTTCATCTTACTTTTGGGCATCGGCCTGCTCGCCTTCTGGCGCGGGGCCGGCGGGCGCGACCTGCTGATATGCAGTTGGATGTTAATTGCAACTTCGCTCATGCCGCTTTGGGGTGCTTCGGTCAGCCTTGGACTCATTCCGGCTCCGTCGTGGGCCTACACCCTTGGCTATGTAGGATTGCAGGCGCTTTCCATGGCGGCGACAGTCGAACTTGTGTGGACTGTTCATGGCCTGCGCGCTCTCGCTTTGAAGCGCCTGTACAAGGCTTCGTGGGCAATCTGCAATGCAGCCTTTCTGACTCTGAGTCTTGCTGTTCATCCCTCGCCGATCGTCTTCTGGTCGCAGGTGGCCATGCTGCCGGCACTCACTTGCTTTGATTCGATTCAGCTCCTGGTGAATCTCTGGGCGCTGATCGCGAGACGGGCAAACCGCTTGTTTGCCGTCGCGATGATCGTCATTCCAGTCACGGACCTGCTCCAGAATTTCGGGCACCTGCACAGCGTTCACATTGGGCCGTTCGATGAGACCTATTTCGGACTGTCTCTCTTTCTCTGCGAGTTTGCGCTGTTCGCGATGCTGGGCCAGCGCGCATGGGCTGGGTGGCGCGCAAGGGATGAGCTGCGCGTCGAGTTTGACGCCGCGCGCGAGGTGCAGCAGCGGCTGGTGTCTCCCGCCGGGGATGTGCCGGGGTTCAGGATTGAAAGCGTCTACGCTCCGGCGACCCGGGTGGGCGGGGATTTCTTCCGCGTGCTGCCCGGAGCGGACGGTGGCGTGCTGGTGGTTGTGGGGGATGTGAGCGGCAAGGGGCTCAAGGCGGCGATGACCGTCTCCGCAATGATCGGAGCGCTGCGAACCATGCCCGCGCTGCCGCCCGCGCGAATTCTGGTCGCGTTGAACCGCGGACTAGTGGGCCAGATCCAGGACGGCTTCGTGACCTGCTGCGTGGCGCAGATCGGGCGGGACGGGACGGTGACACTGGTCAACGCCGGTCATCTATCGCCATACAAAGCAGGGGTTGAGATGTCTGTCGCAGCAGGGCTCCCGCTGGGTATTGATCCCCACGCAGAGTATGAAGAACGGCAGTTCACGCTGGACCTCGACGAGTCGCTGACATTTGTCTCCGACGGCGTTGTGGAGGCGCGGAATTCCACCGGCGAGCTCTTCGGCTTTGATCGGACGCAAGCGATGAGCGGCGCAGGCGCGGAGGCTCTGGCGCAAGCCGCCATCGATTTTGGCCAGGACGACGATATTACGGTGCTGACTGTGACGCGGCGGACGGAGGACTGGGGAACCGAAGCTCCGCTGTGCCCTGCGGCCTCTGTGCCTGCCTGAAGGGGCGTTGCCTGGCGCGCTCTGCCGCAAAGGTATCTGATTATGCTTGGGTCATGGTAGATTGAAAGCCCACAGAGGTCGAGGTCGATGGCGACTGGAATTCAACTTCCCGGCAGTGGCGAGACGATTGATCTGCAGCAGCAAGTGGCCCGATTGCAGGCTCTGCTGGAGGCATCGAGGCAGGTCCACGCGACCACGCGCGAGGACGAGGTGCTTGACCAGGTGCTGCGCATCGTCGTGCGCGAGCTGGAGATGGCAGGGGCCGCCTTTCCGGGTCTGGGACGCACCTACGGGGTGATTCCTGACGAAGACCAGCCACCGTTGCCCATCTTTCTGCTGGAAGACCGGGACGGACGCCGCATGGCCGAGTTGGTCGTGGCGCCGCCCGAAGGACGTGAGCTGACGCTCTACGAGGCCGATTTCATCGAGGGGCTTGCGCTGCAAGCCGCCGTTGCTCTGGAAAACGCGCGCAACCACGAGCGCAATCTGCAATGGGCTCGCGTGCAGCAGGATCTGGACGCCGCGCGGAATATTCAGCGTTCGCTGCTTCCTCAGAAGCTGCCCTCGATCCCGGGCTACTCTCTGGCCTATCGCTCCGACACGTGTTACGAAGTGGGCGGCGACTATCTCGACATTGTGGAACTGCAGGACAAGAGCCTGCTTCTGGCAGTGGCGGATGTGGCTGGCAAAGGGCTGGCCTCCGCAATCATGGCGACCAACTTCAGGGCTGCCTTCCGCGCGATGGCGATTCAGGGTCTGCCCATGGACGAGCTGGCCGCGCGCATGAATCAGCACCACTGGACCGAAGGCGATCAGGCGCGCTTGCGCTACGTCACCGCTATCTTCATGCGTCTGTGGCCGGAAGATGGCGTACTGGAAGCGGTGAACGCAGGTCATAATCCCGGATTTCTGATTCAGGCCGGAGGCGAGACGTGCGAGCTTGAGTCCTCGGGCACGCCGCTCGGCATGCTGCCCGGCATGCGCTATTCCAGCCGGCAATGCTCGTTTCCGCCAGGCAGCCGGCTGCTTTTCTACACCGACGGCCTGACCGAAGTCTTTCAAGGGGATGAGGAATTTGGGTCCGAACGGCTCCTGAATGCGTTTTCCCGGTGCCCATCGCAGAATGCCGATGATATGCTCGTTGCAATATGGACGGCCCTCGCGGAGTTTGGCGGGGGAGGCCCCCAGTCAGACGACATGACGGCACTTGCGCTTTGCCGGGAGATGGACAGGATGGTCAGCGCGGAATGACGAACACCAAGTCCACCAGCGTGGAGGTGCGCCTGCCCTCGCGGCTGGGATATGAAAAGGTCGCCATGAGCACCGCGGCCGCGGTCGCCAAGCTGATGGGCTTTCGCGACGAGCGCGTAGAGGACCTGAAAACCGCCGTGGCAGAGGCCTGCATCAACGCCATCGAGCACGGCAACCGGCTCAATGAGGGGCTCTCGGTTGGCGTCGTGCTCTCGTCGGTCGACGATGCGCTGGAGGTCAAGGTCATAGACGACGGCAAGGGTTTGAAGACCATTCCCCCACCGCCCGATATCGACCGCAAGATTCACGGCGAGGAAGACCCGCGTGGAATGGGCATGTTCCTGATCCAGGCCCTCGTCGACGAGGCCGAATGGGTCAAGGGTGGCAATGGAAAAAGCAGTTACGTCAGACTTGTCATACGACTCGACAAAGAAGCCGAATAAAACCCCAAATTGGAGACGAAGATCGTGCAGACTGAAACCAAGGCACGCGTGGATCAACTGACTTCCCCCGCCGGGCATCCGGTAGCTGTGTTGCGGTTTGAGGGAGACATCGCCAGCACCTCGAAGGATGCGGTGCTCGGCACGTATCAGGCCCTGCCCAAAGAGGCAACGAAGCTCGTTCTGCTGGATTTCACTAAGGTCGACTACATCAACTCGAGCGGCATTGCACTGGTGATTCAGATGCTGATTGAAGCCGCCAACTCCAATCAGAAGGTCTATGCTTTTGGCCTGTCTGCGCACTTCACCAAGGTCTTCACCATGGTCGGCATCACCAAATATGCGGGCCTCTTCCCCGGTCAGTCAGAAGCCCTGGCAGCCCTGTAGACTACCCGCCTCGCCTCGGCGTAATTCTGTTCTCAATCGAACAGGTGGAAGCGCCGGGGCACAGACTGCTCGCAGCCTCTTCGACGTTCGGCATGCAGCGCGGCAGACTGCGCCGGTTCACATTCGTTCGATTCAAATCCGCGTACAATGTGCCCTATGAAACTGGAAGAGATGCAGAAGGCTCTGCGCGAGGCAGGGCACGACGGCTGGCTGTTCTACGACCATCACCATCGCGATCCGATCGGCGAGCGCATCCTGGGCATTGATTCGAAGGCGCACATCACGCGGCGCTGGTACTACTTTGTTCCCGCCGATGGCGAGCCGCGCAAGCTGGTGCATCGTATCGAACAGGGACGTCTGGACGCGCTGCCGGGCAGCAAGGGTGTCTACTCGAGCTGGCAGGAGCTGGCAGCCGGCCTCAAGGCCATGCTCAGCGATTCGCGGCGCATCGCCATGCAGTACTCGCCCAACAACGCCATCATGTACGTCTCCATGGTGGACGCCGGAACCGTCGAGTTCCTGCGCGGCCTGCGCAAAGAGATCGTCAGTTCAGCTGATCTGGTTGCCCAGTTTGAAGCCGTGCTGACCGAGGACCAGATGGTGAGCCACGCCGCAGCGCAGCGCGCCCTGGACGCCATCCTTGCCGAAGGATGGCTGGAGATCGGCCGCAGGCTGCGTCCCGCAAACGGTGGACAAGGCGGCGTGAGCGAGTTCGATATGGTGCTGTGGCTGCGCGAGGCCATGCACAGCGCAGGTCTTGTATGGGAGAACGGCCCCAACGTCAGCGTCAATCAAAATACCTCGGACTCCCACTACGAGCCCACCGCCGAACGATCCTCGCCCATCCACGAAGGCGACTTTCTGCTCATCGACATCTGGGGACGCCTCGATCATCCCGGCACTATCTTTTACGACATCACCTGGACGGGCGTCGTGGGCCGCGAACCCAGCGAGCGCGAACAACAGGTGTTTACGGCGGTTCGCGACGCGCGCGATGCGGCCATCGCCGCCGTGCGCGATGCATTCACGCAACACCGCGTCATTCACGGCTACGAGGCAGACGACGCCGCGCGCAAGGTCATTCGCGACGCTGGCTTTGGCGCGTACTTCACGCACCGTACCGGTCACAACATCGCTCATGAACTGCACGGACCGGGAGCCCATCTCGACAACCTGGAGACCCACGACGAGCGCATGGTGCTGCCCTGCACCTGCTTCTCTGTCGAGCCGGGCATCTACCTGCCTGAGTTTGGCATACGCAGTGAAGTGAACATGCTTACCGCTCCAGGCGAGGCGTGGGTCACAGGCAGAATGCAGACGGAGTTGGTGCGGATTTAAGGGAACCGCAGGTTGCCACCGAGCGTACCTCCTGCAGCACGATATCTCCCTGCGAAGGACCTCACATGCCTCAACCTGGGTTCCGGCTCGCTGTCGCCGCCTGTATTCTGTCTCTATCGGTTCCCATCGCCAGAGCACAGTCCAACGATGCTTTGAACGGCCTGCCACCATCGGACAATCTCTACAAGACCGTTGCCGCGCTCGACACCGAGCTTTTTGACGCCTACAACAGCTGTGACTTGAAAAAGCTCGGCTCGCTGGTCTCTGACGACCTCGAGTTTTATCACGACAAGACAGGTCTGGCCGTGGGGCGTCAGACCTTTCTGAGCGCCATCCAGCAGAACATCTGCGGCAAGGTCCATCGGGAACTGGTGCCCGGAACGCTGGAGGTCCATCCGCTCAACGGCTTTGGCGCGGTCGAGTTCGGCGTGCATCGTTTCACGCATCCTGGCGATCCGTCTTCCCTCGGCGAAGCGCGCTTCATCTCAATTTGGCGACTCAAGGACGGCGCGTGGCAGATCACTCGCGCCATCAGCATTGACCATCATCCGGTGGCCCCCTGAGCCAGCGCCCAGAACCCTCGCACCCCCGGTGCGATATAGTCGAAGAGGAATGGCTGCAACCAACAACAGAAGTATCCCGACCTCCCTTGAAGGACAAGGGGGCTTCGTTTACCTTCCGCTCATCGCAGGCTGGCTGGTGCCCGGCGCCGGTCACTTCCTGCTCCGCAAGTGGGGCCGCGGAGCCCTGCTCATGCTCTCCATCGCAGGCATGTTCGCGCTTGGCCTCGCCATGCAGGGCAAGGTCTACTCCAACGCGCACGACATCCTCGATATTCTGGGTTTTGTCGGCGATCTGGGGAACGGCCTGCTCTATGTCGCAAGCCGGATCTTTGGGCTCGGCGCCGATCAGGTGCAGATCACCACAGGCGATTATGGTACGCGCTTCATTGTGGTGGCGGGATTGCTGAACGTGATTGCGGCCGTGGATGCGCACAATCTGCGAACCGGGAGAAAAGCCTGATGTTCACCCCGTCGCACTTCACCGCGGTGCTGCTCTTCGCCCTCTGCGCCTCCACCGTCTTTGGCATCACGCAGCGCGAAACGCCCCCAAAAATGTTCCGCTACGGAGCCTATTGCTTCATCCTCTTTGTGGGCTCGGCCATCGTGATCAGCTGGGCCATGTATCTCATCGCTCGCTGACCCTCCCCGATCCTCCGCATTCCAGTCCAACCGGCCAGAGCCGCTATTCCTATTGCTGGATGGCCTTTTCTGAGGTTCCTGAAAAGACGAAGCCTGAGATCGAGGCAGGCCGGAAGACAAATCCGAACGTGTAACTCACATTCACTTTCACCAGGCAACCCTGGCTGTTCGCCGGTGCGCACGCTGTGCAGTTCTTTGTGCAATCAGGAGTTACTCCGGGCCAGGTGGCGGTCACGGTGATCTTGGATGGGTCAATGCCCGCCGACGCGAGGCTTGTCACGTAGTTGGCAATATCTGAAGCCGACGCGGAGCAGGAGTAGCCCATGGTGAATTTGGGCGGGGCAGACGTGGAACACGCTGTCGACCAGTCCGCTCCCCGCACAATCGCATAGCGCGCCCCCGCCTGCGCGGCTGAGGTCACAAAGTGGTAAGCATACATCGACAGGCTGAATTCAATAATGGCGAAGATCACGCTGAACAGCAACATGGCTGAAATCGCAAACTCAACTAGCTCGCTGCCGCTTTCGTCGTGCAGTAGGTTCTTCCATTTGTAGTTCATCCGCGTGTCCTCCCTTGCCCCGTCCTACCTTTGCCGTCGCCAAAATGGGTTGCAAATTCGCATTGCCATTTCGCTCCTGCCCCAGCCTAGCTGCCGCCGCTCCGCATCGTCGCGGAGTTGCTGAGTGTCATCGAAGACGGAATCCTTGGCCACGGAATGATCGGTTTGTAGGTGGCTGAGACAGAAACCGTCACGCGATAAACGACGTTCGTAGTACACGTGGGTGTCGTAGTGCAACTGGCTGAGAAGTACGAACCGTCCGAGCACTCGCAGCCATAGGTCGGCGTCGTCACCGTGAGGCTGGGAACATCCGGCGCGTCCGCCTTGGCCGCAGCCTGCATTCCAGCAGTGTCTGTCGGGTTCTGCGCGCCATATTCAGCTCCGGCATGCGCTGCGCCTGCAATCTCCATGGCAAGGTAATAGGCCCTGCCAAAATCGACCGCGCCGAACAGCAACAGGAGCAGGAGTGGCAGGGTCAGCGCCAGCTCCACGAGGCTCCCACCGTCGTCTTTCTTGAGTCGCGAAATCAAGACCTTGCGCCACATAAGCACTACTCCATGAGATAAGCTGAGGTGCCCTGAATCGGCGGACCGCCCGGAAGAGAAGAGTAGTCCTTGCCGAGCGTGAAGGTGTCATTCCCGTTCACAATCAAAGTGTTCACGTCGAGAATGGTGTATGCAGCCAGGTTGGCGCCGCCATTCAAAGTCAGCTGCGCACCGGGCAGGTAGACGGCTCCCTGCCACACCGACGTCGTATCTCCATTGAGGATGACCGTGTTGGTATCGCTGGCGTTCTGGAAGATCAGAATCCCTGCATAGGTTCCTGTCGTCGGCGCAACCAGGCTGGCATGGGTGTTGCCGTTCATGGTCAGCGAACCCGTGGAAAAGTAGAAGGTTACGCCATTCCCGGTCATCGTATCGCCGCCATTTACAATCATGGGCCCCTGGATGATGTAGGTGCCTGGATTGAAGCTGGCCGTGACATTTCCATTGAGCTGGATGCCGCCGCAGTATGTGCCCGGATTGAAGACGGCCGCCGTCTTGCCTCCATTCACCGTGACCTGGAAGGGCGAACCGGTGTAGGGACTACTCGTACTCGAGCCGCATCCCGGGGACGTCGGCACCGGCGTGTTCGCCAGCGGATCGGGCCGCGCCGGCGCATTCAACTGCGGCGTGGGGCTGACCGACGGATTGCCGTTCAGCAGGTCCCCTCCATGCACATCAATGGCAGAGGCCGTGAGAGTTACATGGCCATTGGCCAGCAGGGCCGTACCGGAGCTGGAATCCACCATCACACCGCAGTGCGCTACAAGCGAAGAGTTTCCGTTCATCAGCATCGCCTGCGGAACCGTTGGATTCAGCACGTCCAGACAAAACTGCGGCGGACCGAGCGCAGCCTCAGAGCGCGCCACTACATGCACGCTGCTGAAACCCATCAGGCGAGCAAAAAAAGTGGGTGTCTGCCGGGCAACTACCGCCTCAATGTATCCAGTGTTGTTGTAATTCGGGTCGGAATTGCCCAGAGCGCACGGACCATTGTTCAACGTGAGCTCAGTGCCCGTCCCGGTTGTCGTGGCAC
>JAGWML010000095.1 GCA_028873155.1 Acidobacteriota bacterium | reverse complement strand
ATTCCACGACAGAAGATCGAGTGGAATGCATGCACCTCGAAGAAATACCCACTGGACGGTAGCCGCAGTGATAGTTGTCACAGGGCGATGGCCATTGTGCCGTTGTTGCGATGCGGGTGTGTGATCCAGCGCGCCTGCAGCCCACCTTCCAACGTCGCTGAATGCGCCCCAAACCCGCTCTGGACGCGGCCTTCGACGATTCACAATCGTGCGATTTGGGTGTGATACCGTAGGTACTGGAGCTACGAAAACACGCAATGTCAGCGATTAAGACCTTTATTAAGCACCACTACCGTCACTTCAATGCAGCCGCTCTCGTTGACGCAGCGCAAGGTTACTGCGACCTGCTCGCCTCAGGCGGCAAGATGTTTGTCACCATCGGCGGCGCCATGAGCACCGCAGAGCTCGGCCTCTCGCTTGCCGAGATGATTCGCCAGGACAAAATTCACGGCATCAGCTGCACCGGAGCCAACCTCGAAGAGGATGTCTTCAACCTCGTCGCGCATGATTTCTACGAGCGCGTTCCTCACTATCGCGACCTCACTCCAGCGGACGAAGCCGCGCTGCTCTCGCGTCACATGAACCGCGTGACCGATACCTGCATCCCAGAGATGGAAGCGATGCGCCGCATCGAGAACGAGATCCTCGAAGAATGGGTGCGCGCCGACAAGGCTGGCGAGCGTCTCTTCCCGCATCAGTTCTTTTACAAGGTTCTGCTTTCGGGCAAGCTCGAAAAGTCCTACCAGATTGACCCAAAGAACAGTTGGCTGCTTGCCGCAGCGCAGAAGAACCTGCCCATCTTCGTTCCCGGATGGGAGGACTCAACCCTCGGCAACATGTATTCAGGCCACTGCATCACGGGAGACGTGAAGAATGTCCACACCGTGCGCACCGGCATCGAATACATGATGGAACTGGCGGAGTGGTACACGAATCTCACAGCCAAGACGCCGCTGGGCTTCTTCCAGATTGCAGGCGGCATCGCGGGCGACTTTCCCATTTGTGTCGTTCCGATGCTGCACCAGGACCTGCAACGCAACAATGTGCCGCTCTGGGCTTACTTCTGCCAGATCTCGGACTCGACCACCAGCTACGGCTCCTACTCCGGCGCCGTGCCCAACGAAAAAATCACCTGGGGCAAGCTGGGCGAGAAGACGCCGAAGTTCATCATCGAGTCGGACGCATCCATCGTGGCTCCGCTCGTCTTCGCCTACGTCCTCGGCTGGTAATTCGCGCGCCGCATCCGGGCATCAATAGACTGAAGGGCAGGGCTGTCGCCCTGCCCTTCCATGCATCGTCTGCCTGACGCCGCACGCTCGCGACGTGCTTGGCGGAGTCTATTTGTCCGGCATCACCACAAACGGTCCCGACATCGATCCTTCCGCTCCGCTGGCAAGGGGTGTCTGACCCAGCACAGGCGGGAATCCGATGCCCCAATCCCGCGATGGAAGCTCCGGCATCGGCTTGGCCTGGAAGAGCCGCTTGCACTGGCGTGCCGTCCAGCGTGCCCAGGCCTTCGACTTTTTGCGCCGCGCACTGTCGGTCGAAATGCCTGTCCCCGCATACATCTGCCGGTAGAGCTTCGAGAGGAAAACAAATGCAATTCTGGCGCTCAGGTTCGGCGTGCAGGCTGACCGCTTCCAGATCGAGCTCCAGTTATAGAATCTGTCCCACACCTTCTGCGTGCGCTCGCGAATCTCATCTGAACTCATCGTTGGATGTGGCGTAAACATCTTGGGGCGCACTTCGATGGGAATCAGCCAGTACCGCGTGATTGGCACATCGCCCACCATGGTCGGATGAGTCGCCTGTTCCTTCTCCCAGCGCCCAAAGTCCACAGTGCCGGGGAACGGCGTCATCATCACGAACTGAGCAAAGGTCACGCCTGCCTTCAGAGCCATGTGCACCGTTGCGTCAAAGGTGGCCGGTCTGTCCGTCGGCAGCCCGAAGATGAACGAACCCAGCACATGCACGCCATGCTGGCGGAAGGTCTGCAACTGCTTCGCCAGCGCCTCGCCGGAGTAGTTCCAATCTTTGTAGACTGCCTTAAGGCCCTCCGGCGTCACTGCCTCTACGCCTACCAGTGCGCCCTTGATGTTGGCCCGGTGCATGGCATCCAGGTACGTGCCGTCCTCGCCCGCTTCCATCGTGATCTGTGTGAAGAAAACCATGTCCTTCGGCAGTTTTGCCAGCTCGTCCATTAGCTGGAATCGCTCCCGGCGAATCGCCGTCAACTCCTCCAGCCGGGCCTGGTTGTTCTGCTCTTTGGCTTGCCGCAAGTCGGTCAATGTAACCGGATAGAAGTTGTCGTCCGCAAGAGCAATGAAGCGGAAGCCCAGGCGCCGCAGATCGACGATCTCGTCAATGACGCGCTGGTGACTGCGCTGGCGCGGCTTCTGTCCGTCGGTGCGCCACACGCTGCAAAAGGAACAGTGCTTGGGGCAACCGCGAATCGTCTGCACCGAGGCCCACATATACTTTGACGGGTCCATCAGATCCCAGCGCGCCGCCAGAAACTCGCTGCCCTCAATCCGCCCGCCCTCATAAATCTTCTCTGGATTGCCGGCCATGCAGGCCTTCACCACCTTGCCCCAGGCGATATCGCCATCGCCCTTCACCACGGCATGCGCTTCTCCGCGCTCCAGCGCCTCCTCAGGAAACAGCGTGGCATGAATGCCTCCATACACAACCCATGCGCCGCGGCTGCGGGCCATCCTGCCCACCTGATACCCGCGCAATGCGTTGCCGGTGTGCACGCTGATGCCGACAATATCGCCCGGCTGAATGGTCTCCGGCACAATCTGCTCCAGAGACTCGTCCACAAGAATCGGATCGCCTGCGTTCCTGGGCGTTGCCGCTGCAAGAACAAACAGCCACCTGGGTGTAATGACAGCCGTGCCAAACGAATTGTCGCTCGGGTTTACGAGATGAACGCGCATCAAATCAAGCCTTTCCTCATGCAGAATCAGTCGCGCTGCGAGTGCAATGGATACAAGAACAATGATTCGATCAGCACATTGACTTACTGCGCTTTGCCCGGCTTAACGACGACCACAATCATACAGATCGTGAGCAAAAAGCGCTCAACAATTCTCAATGCGGGCATGCGTAGGCATCAGCGTGACCGGCTGAACGCTTCCGTCGGAATCGGCACCTGCTCGACAATTTCGAGCCCAAATCCCTCCAGCGCAGGAATATGCATCGGCGTGTTGGAGAGCAGCCGGATGCGTTGGATGCCGAGGTCGCTCAGGATCTGACCGCCGAGACCGATCGCCCGCAAGATGCGCCCATGGCGATCCTGCGCCCCTTCACGCTGCCGCAACTCTGCATGCAGAATCAGCCGCCCCGCACCGCCTGACTGCGCGGAAACGACTGTTCCACCTGGCTCGAATGCCTCCGCAACCGGCGCATGCTCAATCTCGAAACCGCACGAGGTGTTGTGCAGATAAATAATCGCGCCGCAACCTTCCTCGGCAATCATGCGCATCGACTGGTCAAGAGTCTCGCGGCAATTGCAGTCTGCGCCAAAGATGTCGCCGGCGGTGCAGCGCGTGTGGACGCGCACCAGCACCGGATGCGCACAGGGAGGTCGATTGCTCTCCAGCAATGAACCAAGGCCAGAGGCGGGGCCGAGATGGACGGCCGGGCAGCCGGGGCATAAGTCCCCTCGAACCAGCGCGAGGTGGCTCTCGCCGCCATTCACCTCGCTGCGGTAAGCGATCATGCGGAATTCGCCGTACTTCGTCTGGACGCGGCTCTCGCCTGCGCGGACAATGTAGCGCTCGTTGCGCAGCCGGTAGCGAATCAGTTCGGCCACGGTAAGCATCTTCAGGCCGTGCTGCTCGCAAAAGCTCTTCAGGTCCGGCACGCGCGCCATCGTGCCGTCCTCGTTCATGATTTCGCAGATCACGCCGGAAGGATTCAGGCCGGCCATCCGCGCCAGGTCCACCGAGGCCTCGGTCTGCCCGGCGCGCACCAGCACACCGCCCTTGCGCGCACGCAGCGGGAAGATGTGGCCCGGCCGCGCCAGGTCGGCCGACGTGGTTCCCGGAGCAATCGCCGTCCGGATCGTATGCGAGCGGTCGGCGGCTGAAATACCAGTCGTCACGCCCTCGCGAGCCTCAATCGTCTCGGTAAAGGCCGTGCCAAACCGCGAGGAGTTCTGCTGGGTCATCGGAAACAGGCGCAGAAAGTCAGCCCGCTCCTCGGTCAGCGTCAGGCAGACGAGGCCGCGCCCGAAGCGTGCCATAAAATTGATCGCTTCCGGAGTCACATGCTCGGCCGCAAGCGTCAGGTCGCCCTCGTTTTCGCGGTCTTCATCATCGACCACCACGATCATGCGCCCGGCGCGAATCTCCGCCAGGGCGCCTGGCACATCAATGAACGGCGGCTCAAACGTGCGTGCAGGCTCAGACATAGCAGTGCTCCTATTCTCGCCCATGGCCGCCGCAAACAGCAAAAGCGCCGCACAAAGGCGGCGCTTTTGACTCCCTCAGAGGAGAATGTGCTTACAACGTCGATTCGATCTCAAATCCCCAGGCCTCCAGAAGCGCCTCAGGGATATACTTCGAGTTCTTGTTCCGGCGCGCCCACTCCCGCAGGCGAGTTGACCGGATGTACTGGTCCGGGCTGAGCTTGAACTCCTTCACGATCTGCTCGAAGGAGGTCACGGTGGGCACAACCGGGCCAATGGGCTCCGGCTTGCCCCAGTTCGGATTTCCACGACGCTTTGCCATTGATATGCAATCCTTGATTGAAAGGGTCTTCTGGTGAATTATCCTCGGTCGCAGGGGAGGGGAAACCAATCCGGCCAGAGGAAAACTACTCTTCTATTTTAGGGATTTTTTCTCTGAAAATCAATAGCTGGGCATCACATTTCATGAGAACATTTTCAGCCGCTACCACTTTGTCGCAGCCTTCGTATTCATCTCATTTCAATCCGCTTGCGCGCCTGGTCCTGCCCGACCCGTCGCAAGTTTTCCACACTTTGATATGACAAATGCACCCACAAAATCTCGCCGCCAGCTCGATACTCTTATGACAACAAGGCGCTTCTTTGGGCTTCTCGTCGTCTGCCTGCTACTCGCTCAGCCCGCACCCTCCAGCGCGGCGGAGTTGAAGGTCAGCCGGCAGGCGCTCGAACGCACGCTCCAGCACCAGCTTTTCAGCGGCCCGGATGGGCGCTATTACCTCAAGGGCCGTCCCGATTCCGCCTGCTCTGTCTACGCCGAGGAAGCTCACCTGCGCTTCGATCAGGACAGGATCGTCGTGCAGGTCAAGACGCACGCCCGCATGGGAAAGGCCGTGGGCTCCGCCTGCCTTGGTCTCTCCCTCGCGCCTGCTGCCGAGGTCGCTGTGGAGCCTTATGGCGAGGGCGAAATTATCGGCTTCCGGAATGCGCAACTGGTAAAGGTCAGCGATCAAAAGGAACTGAACTTTCTTCTTGCTCCCTTTCTGCGCAAGCAGGTCCCGAAAGGAATGCAGGTGAACGCGGCAGACTTGTTACGTCACGCTCTTGCCGGTTCGACATCGACTACCGGGTACCAGGTCACGCTCGACCGTCTCAAGATTCACTCGCTCCAGATTGAGGGCGATGCGCTGGTGGTGGACATGGATGGCGATCTCACCGTACAGTGAGTCCGCGCCACAATCCCTCGCACGTGCGTCCCCGCGAACGGCGGCGGTGAGCATGTATCCTTCCTGCATGAAGACGCTGCTTCGCACCCTGCTTTCTCTCGCGCTCATCGTCTGGCTTGGCGCTGAGATCTTCTTTCCGGTCGTTGCCGCCATCACATTCGGCACTTTGCAGCCGGACACGCATACAGCCGGCTCGATCGTCGGTCAGTTGTTGCGCATCCTGCACGGAATGGGTCTCGTTGCCGGCTTTATCGCGCTGGCTCTGCTGGCTTTGGCCCCGGCTTGGAACATCTTTCGACAGGGCTCAGTTCTCGCGCCCATGGTGCTGCTTGTGCTTATGCTGGGGCTTACAGCGTATTCGCAATATGGCATCATTCCCGCCATGGAACGCGACCGCGTGACGGCCGGGGGCTCCATCGACGCAGCCGCACCGGACAATCCCAGCCGCATGCACTTCAATCGCCTCCATCGGCGCAGCGAGCACGTGGAGGAAGCCATTCTGCTGATGGGCCTGGCCACGGTTGCCCTTGTAGCCCGCGCGGAGACGACCCGCATCTGACCGGCTCGAAGTCATCCAGGGAATTCCGGCCCTGCAGTTCGCATACACCTCAAAAATCGCAATGGCCTCTCCGCATGGAGCAGAGAGGCCATCACGGTGGAGCGATTCAGGACAGCGGGGATTAACGGCCGCTGTCGCCGTCGCTGCCGAAGTCGAACATGCCGAACAGGTCGCCGATGGCCGGTCCGTTGGTCGGCACATAGGGATTGTTCCAGCTCGTCTCCGGGTTGGGCAGATTGTCGCGGCTGCGATCGGTGAGCGGCTTCAGATCCCAGTTCCGTTCGATGAACTTGAGGATCGAAACGTGATCCGAGTAGTCGTGCGAGATGTGGCCGGGGCGGGTGTGCGCCGAGACCACGATCAACGGAACGCGGGTGCCATCGCCGAAGAAGTCCACCGGCTGCACGTAACCCGAGTCATAGTAGCCGCCGCCCTCGTCGAAGGTGACGAAGATGGCCGTGCTCTCCCACAGCTCGCGGTTCGCATGCACTTCATCCACAATCTTCTTCACAAAGCCTTCAAAGAGATCGAGCTTGGACGAAGCCGGATGGCCATCGACCAGACCGCTCGGCTTGACGTAGGAAACCGCCGGCAGTGTGCCGCTCTGGATGTCGGCGTAGAGATCCACCGTGTCTGCGATGTGCGCGTTCCGCACCGCGGCGTTGGTCATGATGGAGGTCGAGTAGGAGAGGAAGTTGCAGATGTTGCAATACACGTCGGCCGGATTCTGATAGTAGGGATCGTTCTTGTACAAATTCCACTGGTCGCCGTAGTACTTGAACGAAACATTCTTCGCGAGCAATGCGTCGCCGATGTTGCGCACGGTGGACGGCGGAATCGTAAAGACCGAGTTGGCGTTGTTGGTGTCGGTGTACGCGTTCGATCCGTCGCCGAAGTAGCCGGGGTTGTAGTTGTTCAGCAGATAGTAGTGGCCCGCTTCGCATTGAAGGTTGACGCGATACGGCAACGCACGCATATAGTCTGCGACTGCCGTGGCTCCGGGCGCGTTGGGATCCGAGCAGTTGCTGTAGCTGCCGCCACCATAAGAAGCCTTACCATTTGACCCGCCACCGTAACCATCTTCGCTGTACCAGTTGTTGGTGCCCGGAGCAGCGTTCGGGTTCTCGATCTCGTCCACGATGCCCGCGTTCGCCGTGCCGCTGGCCACAAGCTGGTTGCTCGGCGGCGTGGCCGGATTCCCGTTGCCATCGCTGAACCAGAGCGCATCGCCCGTGCCGATTTCGATGTGGTTCATGCCCGTGCCACCGGACGCGGCCTGATGGTAGTTGTCGCTGAGGGCGTAGGTGTCAGCCAGATACTTCATATACGGCGCATCGCCCTGCTGCACGTTGTAGAAGCCCATTGCGGTCGAGCCTTCACCTGTGGACTGCTCTGTGAACCCCGCGGGCTGCGCCTTGCCATTGGAACCGGCGCCAATGGTTGTCTCAACCCAGGGGAAGAGATCGGCCAAGCAGCCACTCGGATTGCTCGCCGTCGCCTTGCTGGCGTCGCAGTCCAGTTGCTGCCACATCTGATAGAAGCGATGGACGGGGCTCGCCGCGTACGCGTCATACGGAATACCCGGCGTAATCTGGAACGGCCCCGGCGGCAGCGACGTCACGTTGGGAATGCGGGTGTCCGGCGCGCCGTGCTTCAGGCCCGTGCCGCCGGTCGTCAGGTAGGTGTAGTACTGGTCGTTGGGCAGGCCCGTTTCGACGGCCTTTGCCTCAGCCAGCGAAGAGATGTACGGAGCCGTTGGGCCGCCGGCGAGTGGCGTGGGCAGCGTCGCGTACTTCGACTTCTGTCCGGGGCTCACCTGAAAGCCGTCCGTCGCCGAGTCCACAGCCTGCTGCTGCACTGCCTTCCAGTAGTTCGAACCGGGTGTGCCGTCTGCATGGATGATGCCCTTGGTGAGCAAATTGTCCACGCGCTGGCCGTTCCGCGGCACATAGGTGGCATAGACATGGTCGAAGCTGCGATTCTCGCCAATGATGACGATGACGTGCTTGATCGGGGTGCGGGTCTGCATGTCGGCCGAGCGCGCACCGTCATGGTCTTCTGCGAAGGCAGGCTGAGGAATGCCCGCAAACACTTGCAGTGCGGCAAGGGCTGCCGCTCCGCTCTTCAGAAGTATGGAACTCTGGCGATTCTTCTGCATAACTTCTCCAGGTTGGAGATGAAGGTTTGAGGAAGTGCGCGGAACCCTCAGACGGGCTCCGGTAGTGCGCTCAGAATAGGAGCGCACCGACGCTCGCCGCATAAACACCGCGAGAAAATCCGGAGCATTTTCTGCAACAGCAGTGGAAATCTCGGCGCCCGTGATTTGGCGTTTTGACTTGCTGCTACTCGCGTCGGAAGATGAATGGCGCCGCAATCCGTTCCTGTATCATCGAAGAGGTTCTTCACCGCATTGCATCCTGTGAAGACCGTGATGGGAACTTCATGAAGACTGGCATTATCGGCCTGCCGCAAGTGGGCAAAACATCGCTATTCAAAATTCTGACCAAGGCAAAACTGGAAGACCGTGGCTACTCCAACCCGCGCGAGGCGCACATTGGCGTGGCCCGCGTACCCGATGAGCGCCTGGATAAGCTCTCCGCTCTCTACTCGCCCAAGAAGACCACCTACGCAACGGTCGATTACGTTGACGTGGCCGCCATCGGGCAGGAAGCGCTGAAGGAAACGAACTTCCTCGCCAGCCTGCGCAACGTGGACGCACTGATTCACGTGCTGCGCGCGTTTGAAGATGATTCAATCCCGCATGTCGGCCCCATCGACCCGCTGCGCGATGTGAAGAGCGTCGAATTCGACCTGATGGTGAGCGACCTGACGCAGGTGGAAAAGCGGCTGGAGCGCGTTGAGAAAGATATGAAGAAGGGCCGCACTGGCGATCTGGAGCGCGAGCAGGCGCTGCTGTTGCGCTCAAAAGAAGCGCTCGAAAAAGAGCAGCCGTTGCGCGAACTGGAGATGACGGCCGACGAGAAAAAGCTCATCAAGGGCTTCATGTTTCTCTCGCAAAAGCCTGTGCTGTATGCGGTGAATATCGGCGAGTCCGCCGCGCTGGGTGATGCGCTGGACGCAGCCGTGAGCCGCTACAAGCTGGACGAAGTGGCCCACCGCCCCAACGCCGGAGCCACGGCAATCTGCGGCAAGGTGGAGGCGGAGCTGGCCGAGATGGACGAGGCCGAGGCGGCCGAATTCCTGGGCAGCTATGGGTTGCATGAAAGCGGCCTGGTTCGGCTCATTCGGAAGAGCTATGAGCTGCTGGGGTTGATCAGCTTCTTCACCGCAGGCGAAGATGAGTGCCGCGCATGGACCGTTCCCGCGGGATCAAAAGCGCCTCAGGCTGCCGGCGCCATCCACTCAGACCTCGAGCATCACTTCATCCGCGCAGAGACGATTCGCTGGGATGCACTGCTCTCTGCCGGTTCAGAAGCGGCGGCGCGCGCGCAGGGGACCCTGCGGCTCGAAGGCAAAGAGTACATCGTGCAGGACGGCGACGTGCTCCACATTCGGCACAGCGGATAACAAGTCATGATCAAGCTCTCCATCCTGCTCGGGTTACTGGCCGCGCTGGCCGACGTGGCCGGCGGGCTGGTGCTGGTGCGGGCGCGCGGTGTCGAGCGCTATCTGCGCTACTTCGTCGCGCTGGGGGCAGGCTTCCTGATGGCGACCGCGCTGCTGGAGATGACGCCGGAAAGCCTGCATCTCAGCCCTCGCATGGGCCCGATTCTCATCATGTGTGGATATTGCGTGGTGCATCTGCTGGAACACACCATCAACGCGCACTTCCACTATGGAGAAGAGACGCACCCCGGCGAGTTCGTCTCGCGCCACACCAGCTATTCGGTGCTCGGCGGTCTGAGCGTGCATGCGCTGTTTGACGGCGTGGCCATCGGGTCAGGATTCGTGGTCAGCTCTGCGCTTGGCTGGCTCATCTTTCTCGCCATCTTTCTGCATAAGGCTCCGGAAGGCTTCACCATGGCCAGCGTGATGATGGCCAGCGGCCGCAGCCGCCAAGTCGCATTCTCATCCGCGGTGGGGCTGGCCGCCGCAACGATGGCTGGCGTGCTTGTGATCGAACTGGCCCCTCACTGGATGCCCTATGGTTTGCCGGTCTCGGCCGGCGTGGCCCTCTACGTCGGAGCAAGCGACCTGGTGCCTGAGGTCAATCGCGAACCCGGCATTCGTATGGCGCTGGTGTTCTTCCTCGGCGTCGGCGCGTTCTTGCTGTTGCGCATGTTGCTGCCCGCCCTCTAGCAGGTCTATGGGACCTTCGCGAGTCGTCGCAGATCCACATCACTCTGTTGCGTCCCATTCAGCACGCTGCGAACCGAATCCAGCACGCGTTCCGGAGTGATGGCCTTCATGCAGACGGGATCCGTGCACGCCGAGTTCTTCTTGTTCGCCGCAGTCACGCAGGGCGAGCACGCCAGTCCCGCTGTAATCGATTCCGTGTTGCCCAGGCTTCCATAGAGCGCA
>JAGWML010000308.1 GCA_028873155.1 Acidobacteriota bacterium | reverse complement strand
ACTTTTGTAAACGATTACGCCGCGCTGCTGCCCGAAGCTCCTGCGATGAAACCAGCCTCGTCATCGCCGTTGCTGGTGGCCGAGCCGGCTCGCGGCTTATGCAAGGTGCTCTGCTTCCACCCGGACCACAGCCTCACGCTGGCGCGCATGACGCAGCCTGAGATTCGCCGCGTGGTCGATGCGTGGGCGCGGGAGTACCAGGACCTGGGCGCGCTCGACTGGATTCAGTACGTGCAGATCTTTGAGAACCGCGGAGCGATGATGGGCGCGAGCAATCCGCACCCGCATGGCCAGATCTGGTCCACAGACTTTATTCCGGACGAGCCTGGCGCAGAAACCACCGCGCAAAAGAACCATCTGGCGCGGACGGGACATTGTCTTTTGTGCGAATACCTGGCAGCGGAGCGGGCGAGCGGGGAGCGGGTGATCTTTGAGAATGCGCACTTCGCGGCGCTGGTGCCGTGGTGGGCGGTGTGGCCCTTTGAAGTGCTGCTCGTCAGCCGCAGGCACTTCGGCGCGATGTCGCAGCTCAGCGACGAAGAGCGCGACGGACTGGCCGACGTGCTGCAGCGCATGACGACCCGCTTCGACAATCTGTTTGAGACGAGCTTTCCGTATACGATGGGTTTCCACCAGACGCCGACCGATGGCATCGACCATCCGGAGTGGCACTTCCACGCCCACTTTTATCCACCGTTGCTGCGGTCGGCCACGGTGCGCAAGTTCATGGTTGGCTTTGAAATGCTCGGCATGCCGCAGCGCGACATCACCGCGGAGAGCGCGGCAGAGCGTCTGCGTGGCTGCTCCGAGGAGCACTTCTGGCCCCGTGCGTGAATCTCCACTGCCTGTTCGGCGGTGGAGACTCCACATCATCCGTGTGAGCAGGTAAGAGAAGCTTCTCTGCGCTTTTCCGATCGTGTTCGAAACGCGCTGCGCATCGCGCTGTTCATCGGATCGGTTCGTCAAGAGCAAGATTCAATTCCAAGACATTCACGCGGGGCTCGCCGAATAGGCTCCACTGGCGGCCTTGCATGTGCTGCGCGATGAGCTGGCGGACATGATCGATGGGGAGACCGCGAGACCTGGCAATGCGCGGCGCCTGAAAGATTGCGGCGTCGGGCGTGATGTCTGGATCGAGGCCCGAGCCAGAGGCGGTGACGAGATCGATGGGCACAAGCGTGCTGGGATTTTCGCCGTGCAGCTTATCGATGCTGCCCTGGGTACGCTGGACGAGCGAGGCGCTGGACTGTGCGAGATTGGAGCCACCGGAGGCAGTGGCGTCATAGCCGTTGCCTGCAGCGGAGGGACGCGGATGGAAGTAGCGATCGGACGCGAAGCTCTGCGCGAGAAGGCTGGAGCCGATGACCTGGCCGTTGCGCTCAATGAGGCTGCCAGCGGACTGGCGCGGGAACATGAGCGCAGCGAGAGCGGTGATGGCGAGCGGATACGCGAGTCCGAAGAGGACGGTGGTGAGCAGCGTAAAGCGGATAGCGGTCTTCCAAATTGAGTGCACGTCAGTTCTCCACGGATGGTTGCGGGCGCGTTTGTGGTCAAGCCAGGTGCAGCGTGACGAGAAGCATGTCAATCGCCTTGATGCCGATGAAAGGCACGATGACGCCGCCGACCCCGTAAACAAGCAGATTGCGGCGCAGCAGAATCTCCGCGGCTTTCGGTTCGTATTTGACGCCCTTGAGCGCGAGCGGAATGAGGGCGACAATGATGAGGGCGTTGAAGACGACGGCGGAGAGAATGGCCGACTGAGGCGAGTGCAGCGCCATGATGTTGAGCGCGTTGAGCACGGGAAACGCGCCTGCGAACATGGCGGGGATGATGGCGAAGTACTTGGCCACGTCGTTGGAGATGGAGAAGGTGGTAAGGGCGCCGCGGGTCATGAGGAGCTGCTTGCCGATCTCGACGATCTCAATGAG
>JAGWML010000094.1 GCA_028873155.1 Acidobacteriota bacterium | reverse complement strand
TGGTGGCACAAGGCGCCCGCAGAGAAGCAACTGAGTGACCACATTCAGAGCTTCTTTGAGAAGCAGGGCATCGATGGGTATGGGCCGGTGTACACGCTGAATGGCAAGGATCAGGGCGCGACCCCCGGATTGACACACGAGGATCACCCCGCCGGACTGGCAGGCACAAATGCGGTGGCCGGCCTTGCAGCCACGGACCGCGCGCGCGCGGCGCTTCACTGAGGCATTGTGGAACACGCCGATCCCATCTGGGCAGAACCGCTACTACGATGGCATGCTCTACCTGATGAGCCTGATGCACCTCGGCGGCGAGTTCCGCATCTGGGAACCGCGGTAGAACTGAGCGGGAGCCGCACATCGACCGGTATGATGTCGATGGTATGGCCATCGAGGCCAGAGCAGGAGCGGACGGATGGCCTTTGCCACGCTTCCGGCTGAAGCCGGAGAGCATTCCAACAGCCCGCTGGTCCCGCCGGGAAGCGCTACGGCGTTTTTCCTGGTGACGGGCCTGTTTTTCTTGTGGGGCATTCCCAACAATCTCAACGATGTTCTCATTCGTCAGTTCATGAAGTCGTTTGAGATTACGCGGCTGCAGGCGGGGCTGGTGCAGTCGGCGTTTTACACCGGCTACTTTCTGTTTTCCGTTCCAGCGGCGATCGTCATGCGCCGGTTTGGTTACAAGACCGGCCTGGTCACGGGCCTTGTGCTCTACAGTGCGGGAACGTTGTGCTTTTTGCCCGCAGCGATGGAGCGCAGCTACGGGATGTTCCTCTTTGCCCTGTTTGTGATTGCGAGCGGGCTGGGTTTTCTCGAGACCGGTGCGAATCCGCTCATCGCTCAGCTGGGCGATGCCGGAAGCGCGGTGCGCCGGCTGAACTTTTCGCAGGCGTTCAACCCGCTGGGCGCCATCACGGGCGTGCTGATTGGCACTCTCTTCATTTTTTCCGGCGTGGAGTTGAAGGCGCCGCAGATCGCGCAGATGAAGCTGCTGGGCACCTACGACGTGTATCTGCAGCACGAAACGATGCGCGTGATTGCGCCCTACCTGGTGCTGGGCGCGGTGGTGCTGGTCTGGGCCATGCTGATTCTGCGCACGCCGTTTCCCGCTGTTGCCGGGCCGCAGGCGCAGGGAACGAGCGAGCCGCACGGGAGGTATCGAGACCTGCTCCGCTATCCGCATTTTCTCTTTGCTGTGGTCGCGCAGTTCTGCTACGTGGGCGCACAGGTGGGCACATGGAGCTACTTCATCCAGTACGTGCAGGACTACACCCACCTGCCGGAGAAGACGGCAGGGTATCTGCTCACCGGGACGCTGGCCGGGTTTGGCGTGGGGCGGTTCGCCTCAAGCCACTGGATGAAGCGCGTGCGGGCCAACCGTCTGATGGCTCTGTTCGCTCTGGCCAATCTTGTGCTGGTGACGCTGTCGATTCTGTTGCCGGGCTGGGTGGGGATGGGTTCTATTTTCCTGACCAGTTTCTTCATGTCGCTGATGTTTCCCACCATCTTCGCGCTGGGGCTCAACGGACTCGGCGTGAACACCAAGGTCGGCGCCTCACTGCTGGTGATGGCGATCATCGGCGGCGCGGTCTTCACGCCGGTGATGGGGCTTGTCTTCCAGGCCACACACAGCATGGCCCGCGCTATGGTCGTGGTGCTGTGCTGTTATCTGGTGGTGGGCTTGTTCGCCGCAAAAGGTAGTGATCTGACGCCGCGAACAAGTTGAAACGAACCTCAGAAGCCACGAAACGGGGCGCCGGTGAGGGCGCTCCGTTTCGCTTGTTTCAGGACACTCCCATAAAATCTGGATCAACAGGGTTTTCGAAGAGTGAGGCATCGCGCGTCACAATGGTCAGGCCTGACGGAGTGACGAAGTAGCGCCGCTTGTCTTCCACCGGGTCGTAGCCGATGACGGTGCCCTCAGGAATGTGGACGTCGCGGTCGATGATGGCGCGCCGAATGCGGCAGTGGCGGCCGATGTTGACGTGGGAGAAGATGATGCTTCCCTCCACATCGGAGTAGGAGTTGACGCGCACGTCCTGCGAGAGGACGGAGTTGGAGATCGAAGCACCCGAGATGATGACGCCGGCGGTGATCACAGAGTTGACCGCCATCCCGGTGCGGCCCGGCTCGCCGAAGACAAACTTGGCCGGAGGGTACTGGCGCACGCGGGTGCGGATGGGCCAGCTCTTGTCGTAGAGGTTGAAGACCGGCGAAACCGAGCAGAGGTCCAGGTTGGCTTCGTAGTAGGAATCAAGTGTGCCCACGTCGCGCCAGTAGAGCGCCTCCTGCTTGTTCTCATCCACGAAGCTGTAAGCCATCATCTTCTTCTTGCCGAGCAGGTTGGGCAGAATGTTGTGGCCGAAGTCGTGCTTCGAGCCAGGATCCTCGGCATCGGCGATGAGGGCTTTGAGCAGAATGTCTGTGTTGAAGATGTAGATGCCCATGGAGGCATCCACTGCATTGGGATTAAAGGGCGAGCGGAAGCTGGTGCTGGCAGGCTTCTCCTGGAAGCCGAGAACTTCGCCGCTCTGCGCGACCTCGACCACGCCGAAGCGCGAGACCTCATCGGGAGCGATGGGCAACGTGGCCAGCGTAATCTCAGCCTTGGTTTCCTTGTGGTGCTCGAGCATGCGGGCATAGTTCATCTTGTAGATGTGGTCGCCCGAAAGAATGATGATGTACCGGGGCTGCTCGCTGCCGATGGAGTAGATGTTCTGATAGACAGCGTCGGCGGTACCCATGTACCAGTTGGCGCCGGTGCGCTGCATGGGCGGCAGCATCTCAAAGAATTCGCCCAGCTCCGTGGCGACGACGCCGGTCCAGCCCTCGCGGATATGACGATTCAGTGAGAGGGCCTTGTACTGCGTCATCACATAAACCTTGCGCAGGCCTGAGTTGATGCAGTTGGAGAGCGTGATGTCGATGATTCGATAATGGCCGCCGAAGGGGACGGCCGGCTTGGCGCGATCGCGGGTCAATGGGAAGAGCCGTTCGCCGGCGCCTCCCGCAAGGAGTACTCCTAGGGTGTCCCTCATTTCCATGTGCCCATGCCTCTTGTGGGTTTCCTCTTCCGGGTTTGCGAAACGAGCACCGACCTTGTGCCGCTATCCGGTACAGGATTTTCTCCAGTGACACTTTTCCACAGGCATCACTGAACGGGCGAGAATACCACACGCGCATAAAGACCTGCGCCACCGCAATGGTTGGGCCGTTGAGATTGAGGCCGGGCTGAGACAAGACCGCCGAAGACTGGACGTGGAATGCATCGCAGACCTCAGCGGGATTGCAAGGATGCAGTGCGCGTCCGGTTTGCTCCAGCGGTTCCGCAATTGCTGTAGACCGCAGCAATTGTCCTTCAGTGGCATCTTCTTCAAGAAAATGCCACGTTGCATGTTGCTGGAAAGGACGCGGGAATTGTAGAAGCGCTTTAGCGCTTCTTCTTTGTAAATTTGTACTCGACGCCGACGGAGAGGGCGAAGTTCACGTCGTTGGATGTGGCGCGGTTTCCATAGTTGATGCTATAGCGCGTCCACACGG
The DNA here is from genome assembly GCA_028873155.1 of Acidobacteriota bacterium. Lineage (GTDB taxonomy): Bacteria > Acidobacteriota > Terriglobia > Terriglobales > Acidobacteriaceae > Telmatobacter. The sequence continues at coordinate 7,264 of JAGWML010000094.1, read as the reverse complement.
CATCGGGTGTGATGCGAAAGACCCAGTGCTCGGAGCGGTTCAGGTCCATGTGGCCGCCCATGATGCCGGCGAGCGCGACCTGATCGTTGTAGAAGTCCACCACTGAAGGGGGTTGCCCGCGCAGGTCCTGCTCAAACTTGCCGTACATGCCGCCGACCAGGACATGCGCAATCAGGTCGCCATGCTTGTTGTGAGGGCCCAGCCATTCGGGTCCGGCACCGAAGAAGGTCTGGCTGACAAACGGTCCCTGGATGCTGTAGGGGTTGGGTGCGGCGCCGCTCGTGCCTACATAGTAGCGTGCCGAGCCTTCGGCGCCCCAGCGCTTTGTGAGCCAGTAAGAGCCTTCGAGATCGAGGCCGCCAAGATTCGAGCCCTGGAGCAGGGTCGGGCCGGCCTTCATGTGGTCATAGGCCGCGCCGAGCGAAATGTCGTAGCGGTTGTCGTAGCGGACCTTGGCGAGCGGGTCAATAACGACATAGGTGCCGGTGCCCGTGGTCTGGGCCGTGTTGCTGGAACTGCTGCTTGAACTCGTCTGAGATTGCGCACGCGCAATGGGCAGAACACACACGCCGAGCGCGGCGGCAGCAGCAAAGGCTAAGGAAAAACGTACGAAAAGGCGCATCCCTGTCAGCTTACAGGACCGGGCAGGGGCCGGACAATGCGGACAGGCAGGCGATCGCGGCGGATTAGCCGGAACAGCGCTCGGCCCAACTGGAATACAGGAGATAGTAGACGGTCTTGAGCGTTTCAAGACTCGAAAAGGCGGCTGACCCGGCTGCGGACGGCGGTTCCATGGGCGGCGCTGCGTGCATGCGCCACTCGATGGGCAGATGGTGAAAGATGAGCGCTGCGCGAGGCAGCTGGCCCGCGCTGGAAACAATCTCGGCCGAGCGCCATCCGTGGGCCTGCATCAGGCGCGCCGTGTAGCAGGCGTTGTGGATCGTGTCGCGGGCCTGGGTTTCCTCCAGGATGACCGAGGCGGGCAGGCCGCGAGCCTCGGCGGCGTGCGCCATGCCATCGGCCTCCACAAACTGGTTGGCGACGGCGCCGCCGGTGAAGATGATGCGCGGGGCAACTCCTCGCTCGTACTCAGCGACAGCCTCCGTGACGCGCGCGAGCTGGCACGGAGTGGGGTTGCCGTCGGAATCGGATTGCGTGCCGAGAACGACGATGGCGTCAAAGCGTGTGCGATCGGTATTGGACGTGGGCGCGAGGGCTCGCGCCAGCACAGCCCAGACCGCAACACCGCCAACGAGCCCGGCGAGCAGCACCCAGGCGCGCCTTCGCCAGCGCGGCTGCTTGCGCCGCAGAGAAGCGGTACGGTGCCGAGAACTTCGTGTGGGCTGCTGGCGGCGCGACTCGCGTGGGGTCAAACGACTACTCCTCCAGCCTCCACTGTATCGCGCCGCTGCAATGCGCGATTAGCCGAGGCGGGCCGGTTCACCCCACGCAGAAAGCACGATCTCGCTCAATGGCCTACGCGTGCGCGGAGCCACTTCCTGCGCGATCATGCGCTCGTTGGCGAGCGTTGCTGGGTCGCCCAGGTAGCCGAGCGCAGTGACGGAACCGATGAGGAAATCGTCGGGAATCTCGAGTGCATGGCGTGCTGCTTCATGGTCAAAGCCACCCATCTGATGCGTCGCGAGGCCCAGAGCGGCTGCTTGTACCGTGAGCAGTGCTGTGGCCGCGCCCAGATCGTAGAACGCATAGATATTTTCAGAGCCATCGTGGGAGAAGTGCGTCTTCGCTGTGCCAAGGATCAACACCGGAGCCTGGGCGGCCCATAACTGGTTGAATGGAATGAGCGAGGAGACAATCTTCTGATGAGTAGCGGTGCCGCGATGCCCCACAAGAAAACGCCACGGCTGTTCGTTGTAGGAGGACGGAGCCCATCGCGCAGCCTCAAAGAGGCGGGTCAGATCGCCAGCCGCGACATCGTGCTTGTCAAAGGCGCGTGGACTCCAGCGCCGGTGAATGGCCGGCAGAACACCTTCCATGGTGGGGGCTAACTTCAATTCATCGACAGCTTCGGCGCTCCATGTCATTTTTAAACCTCTCCTCGATCAAGTGACAACCGTTAGATAACGAAAACCCGCTGCAGGATTCTGTGCTCGCCCTCACAGCTTTGCTCTTGCTTTTGGCACTGACACCTTCTTAGAGTGCTTGCGGACGATGCGTGCGGACGCACTGCTCATGGCTGTTCACTTTCTGTTGACACAGCTTTGTCATGCTGGATAAACGCCCAGGAATTCCACAGAAAAGAAACGCCCACGGCTCACAATCACGGTTAGAACGACCCCTATAGGCGGATACTGTCGTTCAATCACGGGTGTTCGTTTGCAAGTCTCGGAACGCCTGGGTGGGCCATGCAGGTTGCACATTGCGGGATGAACTTTTTAGGAGAGCCTCAATGACAATTCGATCTTTCTTTCGTCGATGTTCAGCGGGATTCGCTCTGCTGTTTCTGATTTCGCTTGGGTCTGCCGGAATCTTTGCGCAGACCGCGGTGGACGGCGCGATTGGCGGCACAGTGCAGGACACGACTGGCGCGGTGATTGCCAATGCGCAGGTGTCGGCGCGCAACCTCGGCACGAACGCCGAGCAGACGGCGGTGACAGACGGCTCAGGATACTTCCGCATTCTGCACCTGCAGCCCGGCGCCTATAACGTGACGATTACGGCGGCGGGCTTCAACGAATACCGCTCGCTGAATCTGACGGTTCAGGTTGGCTTGCTGACCGACGTGCAGGCACGGCTGGCCGTGGGCAGTTCCGCCCAGACAGTAGAAGTGACCGGCGAGGCGCCATTGGTGAACACCACGTCTCCCGACTTTGCCGGAGTGGTGCCGCAGCTCGCCTTGCAGGATCTGCCGGAGAACAACTACCGCTGGTCTGCTTTTGCGCTGCTCACGCCGGGCGTGGTCAATGATGTGAATGGCTACGGCCTGCTCAGTTTTCGCGGCCAGAGCACGCTGCTGAACAACGTGACCATCGACGGTACGGACGACAATCAGGCGTTCTTTTCGGAAGAGCGCGGTCGCACGCGTGCTGGCTACTCGACCATCAAGGCAGCAGTCCAGGAATTTCAGGTCAACACTTCGAATTATTCCGTCGAGTATGGGCGCTCGGCGGGTGGCATTGTGAACTCGGTGACCAAGAGCGGCGCCAATCAGTTCCACGGCGAGGGCTACTACTATGACCGCGACAGCGACTGGAATGCGCAGAACTCGTATGTCACGCATCCGGTGCAGGTCTCTTCGAGCCCCATCACCTACGCGGTGCAATCCTTCAAGCCCACTGACCTGCGCCGCCAGTATGGATTTACTCTTGGTGGGCCAATTCTAAAAGACAAGCTCTTCTTCTTTGTCGCAGCCGATCGTTTCTACCATGACTTTCCCGCAGCGGCCACAATTGCGGGCACCAGCGCCAACGCGAACTTTTATACGGCAGCGGATTCAGCGCTGCCCACGGGCAAGACATGCGGCGTGACCAGCGGTGCAGCAGCGCCCAGCTATCAGGATGCGCAGGTGTGCCAGCTCGCCAAGAACACCGGCCTTAGTTACACGAGCGCGGCGTCGTACTACGCGAGCGGGATCGTCGGTCTCACGTCGATGCTGGGCACCGTGCCGCGCATCGGCGAGCAGGTAATCTTCTTCCCCAAGGTGGACTGGCAGATTAACCAGAAGAACCACGCATCGGTGGAAGCCAACCAGATGCGCTGGAGTTCACCGGCAGGCATTCAGACCAGCCCGGCGGTTGCGTACGGCATGGCCAGCTTCGGCAATGACTACGTGCGCGACAACTGGATGGTGGGCAAGCTCGACAGCTTCTTCACCAACAACATCAGCAACGAAGCGCGCTTCATGTATGGCCGCGACTTCGAGTTCGAATTCAACCAGACACCCACGGCGTATGAGCACGGCAACCTGGTCAACACGCCAAGCGGGTACGTCAACCCGCAGGGATTGCCGCCGAACGTCTTCCTCAGCGGCTTCTTCCAGTTCGGCACGCCGCAGTTTCTCAATCGAGCGGCCCTTCCGGATGAGCGCCGCTGGCAGCTTGCGGATACGGTGGTGTGGGTGCGCGGCAATCATACCTTCAAGTTCGGCGAGGACTACATCCACACCGACGACCTGGTCTCGAATCTCTACAACCAGTACGGCGGTTACTCCTACACGGGCAATACGCCGTTGGGCAACTATCTCGCCGACCTCTACCTCTCGCAGAACCCGGTCGCCGGTAAATCGGCAAAAAACTACACGACATTCTCGCAGGGTGTAGGGGCACCGGGGCTGGACTTCACAACCGGCGACTACGCGCTCTTCGCGCAGGACGAGTGGAAGGCAAGCCCAAGGCTCAGCCTCACGATGGGCGTGCGCTGGGAGTACGAGCAGTTTCCCAATCAGCAACTGCCCAACTCACTGCTGCCGCAGACCGCTTCGCTGCCTGACTACAAGCTGAATCTCGCGCCGCGCGTCGGCTTCGCGTACGACGTGTATGGCGGCGGCAAGACGATTCTGCGCGGCGGTTACGGTATGTTCTATGCGCGCGCCATCAACTCCACGCTGTATCAGGCACTCATCGGCACCGGCGTCTCCGCGGGGCAGGTGAATCCCACGCTGAATCCTTCGGCTACGTGCGCGCCCATCTTTCCACAGGTCGTGCCCTCCGCATCGTATGGCACCTGTCTGACGGGAAGCAGCGGCAACGCGACGGCGTACTACATCGACAAGAACTTCAAGCTGCCAGAGATTCACATGGCTGACTTGACGCTTGAACAGCAGTTGGGCAAGGACGATGTCTTTAGCCTCTCGTGGCTTGGTTCCTGGGGCCGCCGCCTGCCTGACTTTGTGGACACAAATCTGCCGGCGCCAACGGTGGTTTCGTTCACCGTCAATGATCCGTCCAGTGCGGGGCCAATCGCAAACGGCACCACGTTCAATGCCAATGCGTACTTTGCAACCGCCAACGCAAACCACCGCCCCAACCCCAACTTCAGCTCGATTACCGACATCTTCAGTGGCGTCTCTTCGAGCTATGCAGCCATGGTTGCGACCTACGCGCACCGCCTCTCGCACTCAGTCTCATTCAATACGAACTTCACGTGGTCGCATGCGCTGGACTACGGCGAAAACAACAACACAGGCGCAGCGGCCACGGCGCTGCTTGACCCCGCGAACATCAAGCTGGACTACGGCAACTCCAACCAGAACGTGCCGTACCGCTTTATCTTCTACAGCGTCGTTCAGTCGCCCTGGCGGTTCCACGGGCCGCTGGGCTACCTGCTAAATGACTTCCAGCTTGCGCCGGATTTCCAGACGCAGAGCGGCCTACCCTACTCGGCCGGCATCAGCGGCTCGTCGTCGAAGCTGTATCTCACGCCGGGCCAGGCTACGCAGGCTTCGATCATCAGCACCGGCTCATTCAATGGCAGCAATGGGGCCAACCGCGTTCCGCTCTTTGATCGCAATGCGTTTCAGTACCCGAGTACGTGGTTCGTCGACATGCGGGCGTCCAAGAGCATCGTCGTGCGCGAGCACTACAAGCTGGAATTCCTTGCCGAAGCGTTTAACCTGACCAACCACCAGAACGTGACCAGCGTGGGCACTTTGGCCTATACGGTCTCAGAAGACACCACCAGGCACATCAATGCCTTGGTGCCCTACACTGCTACGCCCTTCGGCTCAGTGACGGGAACCGACAACAGCAACTTTGCCTACAACATTCGTCAGATACAGATGGCGGTACGGCTCACCTTTTGACGCACAAGGGTGGCAACAAGAAACGCGGCAGCTTGGGCTGCCGCGTTTTTTGCTTCGGCGAGGTTTCAAGATGGATCAGGGATAGATGCGATGCAGCGTGCGCGCGAAAGGAATCGTCTCGCGCACATGATCGAGAGCGCATACCCAGGCTACGACGCGCTCAATGCCCATGCCGAAGCCTGCGTGGGGCACCGACCCGTAGCGGCGCAGGTCGAGATACCACTGGAAGGCTTCAAGCGGAAGCTTGTGGTGCTCGATGCGGCTCTTGAGCAGCTCATAACTCGAAACGCGCTGCGAACCGCCAATGACTTCGCCGTAGCCCTCCGGCGCGAGCACGTCGACGCACAAGGCAAAGCGCGCGTCGGCTGGGTCGGGCTCCATATAGAAGGCCTTCACGTCGGCAGGGTAGCGGTGCACCATCACGGGCCGATCAAACTGCGAACTGAGCCACGTCTCGTCCGGCGAACCAAAGTCGTTCCCGTACTCAAATGGATTTTCGAGTTCACCTTTCCTATGTGCTTCGTTCAGAATTTCGACGGCCTTGTCGTAGCGCAGACGCGGGAAAGGCGGCAGGATGTTTTTCAGCTTCTCCGGGTCACGGCCGATCACGGCCAGCTCCGATGCGCGGTTCTTCAGCACGCTCTGCACAATGTGCGAAAGGAAGTTCTCGGCCAGCTCCAGAAGTCCGTCCAGATCGCAGTAGGCTACCTCTGGCTCGATCATCCAGAATTCCGTGAGGTGACGGCGCGTCTTCGACTTCTCGGCGCGAAAGGTCGGGCCGAAGCTGTAGACCTTGCCCAGTGCGAGCGCAGTGGACTCGATATAGAGCTGGCCGCTCTGCGTGAGGAATGCGGGATCGCCGAAGTAATCGACGGGGAAGAGCGTCGAGGTGCCCTCGCAGGCGGCGGGGGTGAGAATGGGCGGGTCAGTGCGGATGAAGCCGTTCGTGTCAAAGTACTCCGCTGCGGCGCGCATGATCTCCGCACGGATGCGCAGAATGGCCGACTGGCGCGGTGAGCGCACCCAAAGATGCCGATGCTCCATCAGGAAATCGACGCCGTGCTCTTTGAGCGTGATGGGGTACGGATCCGACTCCGGCACGCGCTGCACCACCTGCAGGTCTTCGACGTCGAGCTCATAGCCGCCGGGCGCGCGCTTGTCGGCACGCACTTTGCCGGTGACGATGACGGACGACTCCTGCGTGAGCCCTTTCAGTGCTTCAAAGACCTCCGGCGAGACGCTCTTCACATGGGCAACGCCCTGCACTGTGCCCGTGCCGTCGCGAAAGATGGGGAAGAGCAGCTTGCCGCTCTCGCGCAGGTTGTAGAGCCATCCGCGCAGCGTGACAGACTGACCTTCATGCAGGCCAAGGGTGGCGATGGTGGCTACAGGGGCAACGGGCTTCGGCGTGGTGGAGGCGGATTCTTCAGGCATGTGCTGTGGCTCACTCACCGGCGCAGCAGAGTCAGTCGCGGCGCCGGAAGATCTAGGATAGCGCGCCTC
>JAGWML010000307.1 GCA_028873155.1 Acidobacteriota bacterium | reverse complement strand
GCCGTCATCTTCGACGAGGCCCACGAGCTCGAAGAGGTCGCCTCCAGCTACTTCGGCCTCTCCGTCAGCAACATCCGTTTTGAAGAGCTCGCCCGCGACACCGACGTGCTGCTGCGCGGCAAAGAAGGCACGCAGAACATCCCCGGCACCACCCAGCAGCTCCGCGAGCGCGCCCGCATGTTCTTCGCCGGCCTGCCCATGGAGGGCGACGGCCGCCAGCCCTTCGCCGGCCGCGAAGAGTTCCTCGAGTCCTCCGGCGACCTCTACTTGAGCCTGCGCGCCACATTGCGCCGTCTTGAAGCGGAGATGGAGATGCTCAAGGGCATCGACGAAGCCCCCGGCCTGCGCAAGCGCGTCGCGCGCCTGCGCTCCGAGCTCGAGTTTCTGCTTGAATCGAACGCCAGCAACACCGTCTACTGGCTCGAGCGGCGCGCCTCCGCCAACACGGCACACCTCCAGAAGTCCGCCGCACGCAGCACCTTCCTGCAGGCCACGCCCATCGACGTCTCCGAACTGCTCCACGAGCACGTCTTCGAGTCCATCCCGACCGTCATCCTCACCTCGGCCACGCTCACCGTGCAAGGCGGCTTTGAGCACATCCGCAAGCGCCTCGGCATGACTGAAGCCCGCGAGTTGGTCGTCCCCTCCCATTTCCGCTACGGCGAGCAGGCCCTGCTCTATCTGCCGCCCTCCATGCCCGACCCGCGCGAGCCCGACTTCCCCGAGGCCGCCGCCGAGTGCATCCGCCGCGTGCTCACCATCACCCGTGGCCGCGCCTTCTGCCTCTTCACGAGCTACAGCCAGATGCGCTCGCTCTACGAGCGCCTGCTGCCCGTCCTCGACTACCCCATCCTGCTCCACGGCACCGCGCCGCGCAAAGCCCTCCTCGACGAGTTCCGCTCCACCCCAAGCGCCGTCCTCTTCGGCACCTCCAGCTTCTGGCAGGGCGTGGACGTGCAGGGTGAGGCGCTCAGTTGCGTCATCATCGACCGCCTGCCCTTCGCCGTCCCCAGCGACCCCGTCGTCCAGGCCCGCATGAAAGCCATTGAAGAGACCGGCGGCAAGCCCTTCTTCGATTACCAGGTTCCCTCGGCCGTGCTCACGCTCAAGCAGGGCTTCGGCCGACTCATCCGCTCGCTCGAAGACCGCGGCGTCCTCGTCCTCCTCGACCCCCGCGTCCGGAGACAAAGATACGGCCAGACCTTCCTCCAGAGCCTTCCACCCTATCGCATGACCACCAGCATCACCGATGTGGAGGCCTTCTTCGAGGCCAAAGCGCAGTGAGCAAATGAACGTTGCGATCACTTCGTTCGATGGATATGTCACAACATACGATCAACCAGATATAACTTCTTTACTTGAATAAGCACGTAGAACTTGGTTCAGACTCGCCATGAAAAAAGTGATCGCCATCTTCTTGTTTCTTGGAGTGTCAACGCACTCCTTTGCGTTGGGCGCCAACCCTTTCCAGGACGGAGCGCCGTCGGGCATTGCCGACGGAATTCTCCAGTCCATCGAGAACGCCAACGTTACTCATGCAGGGAAGCAGCTTCTCGTCACGCGAAAGGATGCACATGTGCCACTGAAGATCAACTTCACGCGTGCTCAGGGAGTGGGCGTTCAATACGAGCGCAATCAGTGGTGGATTCTTCCCATCAGCGAGACGGGTTCGCAAATCGATGCAAACAGGGCTATGTGGATTCTGCCGCTCGACGGCACCTCGAAGGAAGACTCCTGGCATATCGAGCTGCATGACGGCGGCTTACGTGCGAACAAGACAGAGCCTGGATTGACGGTCACCTTGAACGCGGAGAGTGTCACCCTCTCCAAGGCCGAGGCGCGGCCCCATAGTGACCCTTTCGGTCATAGGTTTTCTCTCGAGTTTGCTGGCGGAGCCGAATTGGAGAATGCACTGGCTGCGTTCTATTGGGGGACCATTCTGCCATCGGTGGTGGAGAAGACCAT
>JAGWML010000093.1 GCA_028873155.1 Acidobacteriota bacterium | reverse complement strand
TCCTGCGACGCTGTGCACAAGCCCCTTATCCAGCAGTTGCTCTACGACCGCATCGCCAAAGCCTTCAATGTTCATCACCTCGCGCCGCCCAAAGTGGAGCAGGCTCTCGCGCAGCTTCGCCGGGCAGTCGGCGTTCACGCAGCGAAAGTCCACCTCGCTCTCGGCGCGCACCACCGCACCACCGCACTCAGGGCACTCCGTCGGAAAGTGAAAGCTGTGCTTGCCGCGCGGGTGCTCCGCGTCGTGAATCACCTCCACCACCTTGGGAATCACATCGCCGCCGCGCTCCACCTTCACCCAGTCGCCCAGCTTCAGCCCCAGCCGCTCGATGAAGTCCGCATTGTGCAGCGTCGCGCGGCTAACCGTCGTTCCGCCGATGAAGACCGGCTCCAGCTCCGCCACCGGTGTCAGCTTGCCTGTGCGGCCCACCTGCACCGTAATGCTGCGGATCTGCGTCGTGCCCGCGCGGGCGGTGAATTTGTAGGCAATCGCCCAGCGCGGCGCGCGCCCCGTATAGCCCAGCCGCTGCTGCGTCGCATGGGCATCCACCTTCAGCACCACGCCATCAATCTCGTAGCCCAGCGTCTCGCGTTTCGCCTCTGCATCGTCGATGAAGGCCGTCATCTGCTCCACCGTCTTCACCAGCTTGCGGTGCGGATTCACACGAAAGCCCAGTGCTGCCAGGGCATCCAGCGTGGCCCGCTGCCCGCGCGGCCAATACTCTCCCTCCACAAGGAGAAAGTAGGCGTAGACATCCAGCCGCCGCGTCGCCACGATGCCTGGCTCCAGCATACGCAGCGTACCCGCTGCAGCGTTGCGCGGATTCACTGCGGGCGGCAATCCCTGCTGCTCTCGTTCCTCGTTCAGCCGCGCAAAAGCCGCTGCTGACATCACGGCCTCGCCGCGCACTTCAAAGGCCTGGGGCAGCTCTAATTTCTTCAACACTGTCGCGGGAACCGTCAGCGGCACGCTGCGAATCGTGCGGATGTTCGTCGTGACGTCCTCGCCTGTCTGGCCGTCGCCGCGGGTCAATCCGGCTACCAGGCGAGCGGCTCCGCCGGATGCGGGCTCATAGCGCAGCGCCACGCTCAGCCCGTCCATCTTCAACTCGGCCATGTACTCCACGGGCATCTCACCGGCCAACTCATGCACGCGCCGATCCCAGCTCGCAAGCTCTTCCGGCGAATAGGCATTATCCAAACTCAGCATCGGCCGCGAGTGCTGCGCCTTCTTGAAGCCCTCGGCTGGCTTGCCACCCACGCGCTGTGTTGGCGAGTCCGGCGTAACCAGCTCCGGATGCGCCGCCTCCAGCCGCTTCAGCTCGTTCATCCGCGTGTCGTACTCCGCGTCGCGGATCTCCGGCGCGTCGAGAACGTAATACAGGTGCTCATGGCGGCGCAGATCCTCCCGCAACGCCTCCACCCGCTCGCGCACCGCCGCGCTCGTCGTTCGAGTCTCGCTCATGGGGTGGATTATAGGGGGCAGCCCCGGCGGGGTAGTATGGTGGGCAGACAGCATGGAGCCCGTCACGCACTTCCTTACCGGCGCCTGCATCGGCCGCGCCGGGCTGAACCGCAAAACTGCCTACGCCACGCTCGCTGCCGTGCTGGCCGCCGAGGCTGCGGATCTCGACGTACTGTGGAGCTTTGCGGGGCCGGTCGAAGGCCTCAAGCACCATCGGGGCATCACGCATACCTTCCTCTTTGTTCCGGTCATCGCCGCCGCGGCATCTGGCGCGGTCTGGCTCGTGCATCGCTGGCATCAGCGCAGGCTTGCCCGCCGCGCGCATCCAGCGCCCGATCCGGAATCAAGCCTTCCTCCTCCGCAGCCTGTTCGCTGGGGCTGGGTTTATCTTGCCGCGTTTCTCTCCGCGCTCAGCCATATCCTGCTCGACTGGACCAACAACTACGGTGTGCGTCCGTTCTATCCCTTCAACCCGCGCTGGTATGAGGGCAGCTTTGTCTTCATTGTGGAGCCCGTGCTGTGGGCGCTGCTCTTTTCTGCCCTGCTCTTTCCGTGGATCTTTGGCCTCGCCGACCGCGAGATTGGCGCGCGCCGCCAGCCGTTCCGCGGACGAGGCTGGGCCATCTTTGCACTCTGCGGCATGGTCGCGTTCTGGGGATGGCGCTGGCTGGAGCGCGACCAGGCGCGCGCGCTCCTCGACCAGCAGCAGGTCGCTGCCGATCCTGTGCAGCGCATCGCCCTTGAGCCGTACCCCATCAATCCCTTCCGCTGGCACGCCATTCTTGAAACCGACGGCTACTACCAGACGGCTGAAGTCAACGACCGCAGCGGCATCATCGAGAGCGAAAGCCCGCGCGACGTGCTCTACAAGCCTGCCGACACACCCGCCGTTGAAGCTGCGAAACGCACCTTCCTCGGCCAGGTCTATCTCGACTGGGGCCGCTGGGCGGTGGTGCGCGACGTGGGTCAAATGGCTATTTCCGGCACCGATCCGCCGCAACTGCCGCCGGGCCGAGGCTGGACCACCGTGCAATTCTCCGATCTTCGCTTCGATTACGGCTTTCGTGGAACCGGACGCGGAACAGGTCCGTCGCCGCTGAGCGGCTGGGCCTACATCATCGATGGCCATGAGGACGGCGGCGAGTTTCTGAATGGGCGTGAGCAGAGATAGCTGTGCCGCGAGCGGAGACATATCTTCGCGTTGCCCGCATCAACATTTTTGTTCACCCCGTTTGCAGCCTGCCCGCGTATGATTGACCCACCGGCCACTGGCCTTCAGAATAAGGAGAAGCGTCTCCGCCCGGTTCCATTTCAAGGGTCAACCCGCACACGAGGATTCCATGCCCGCTTATCTGCTGATTCTGGTCGCCGTACTCAGCCGCCTGTTGCCCCACCCTGAGTGGTTGAACTTCACCGCCGTTGGCGGCGCGCTGCTCTACTTTGGCGCGCGGCGCTCCTGGAGCGAGATGCAGGCGCCGCTGGCGGCCCTCATCGTTACGGACTACTGCCTCACAGTCTTCACCTATCACTACGCTTTTGTGTGGACGGCCTATCTGACCACATGGGCCTGGTACGTGGCGGCCATGGCGCTTGGCCACATCCTGCTGCATGCGCGCACCACATTCATGCGCGTTGCCGCGGGCGTTGTCCTCGGCCCCACTTCATTCTTCGTCGTTTCGAATTATGCGGTCTGGGCCGGAAGCGCCATGTATCCGCGCACATGGGCCGGGCTTGCTGCCTGCTACGCGGCGGCGATTCCTTTCTACCGCAATGACCTGGCATCTACGGCGATCGTTTGCGCACTTGCCTTTGGAGTGCCGGTGCTGGTGCGCCGTTACGCAGCCGCGCACGCAGCCCACGCCAGCGCATAGGCATCGAGCGAAAGCCAGCCCTCCGCGTTTTCTCGGAGCAATCTTTGAGTGAGTCAGAAGCGCGTCCTAGTCGGGGCGCGCTTCCAGTTTCTCCTGCCGCTTTTTGAGCCACCAGCCCGCAAAGGCCAGGGCCACCAGTCCGGCCACCAGCGCCAGCGCCGTCAACGCATGATGCGCCACCAGGTTGACTGCGCCCGGCCCCAACTTCATCACCAGCAGGGCCAGTAGCAGCCAGCGCACCAGCCGCCCGGCAAACACTGCAGCCATATACGGCAGCACCCGCATCTCGAAGACGCCCGCGGCAAAGACGAAGACCTTCCACGGCGTCGGCGGAGGCAGCATCGAGGGAATCATCACGGCCAGAAACTCCTGCTGCGCGAAGCGGTCCCGTAGTTCCTCAAACCGCGCCCGGTTTACCCTCTTCAGCAGAAACAGCTCACCGCCCGCGCGGCCCAGGCCGTAGGGCAGCAGGCCACCCACCGCCGAGCCCGCCGCGGCCAGCAGGCAATAGAGCCAGAAGTGGCCCTTATTCTGCCAGACATATACGGCCAGGATCGCATCCATCGGAACCGGAATGGTCGATGAGTCCAGCAGCGCGACCGCGCCCGCCCCCCAGAATCCAAGCTTCAGGATTGCGGGCAGCGCGGCCAGCTTCCACCAGGCCATGAGTTTTACAAAAAGCTGCTTCAACCAGGTTCCTTTCCGTCGTCCAATCCGTCCATTCCAAAAGAATTATTGTACGTTCCACCTATGATTCAGGATTGAGTTGCCTGTTTCGCCGGGAATGAGAGAATAAAGAGGAAGGATCCATAATGGAGCTGCGCCTGTGCGCTGGCCGCTCCAGCCCGAAGCATGCCCACCAGCGAAACACCCACTCCAGTGAACGAGCCGAACGAGCCTACCGGCGCTGGCGAAGCAGCAGAGGCTGTGGCCGCCACTGCCACAGCGGAAGAACCGCTCGAGGCAGAAGCCACTCCTGCGACTCGCTCCACTTCCCGCTGGGTGGACTACGACACGCACGAGCTACTGGAGATGATCAGCGAGCTCGAAGACGAGCGGCGCTGGTCCCGTCTGCGCGAAGGCATCTGGCTGGCCATCCTCATCCACATTCTTCTGCTGTCCGCGATTACGTGGATTCCTAAATACGTGTTTCGAGTCCCACCGGTCATCGACCCATTTGACGCCATCAAGCAGCGTAAAGACCTGAGCTACCTTGACTTGCCCCCGGATGCCCTGCGGCAGCTCCAGCCGAAGGTGAAGGTCAAACCGGTCCCCGAGAAAAAGCCGCAGATCGACAAGCAGACGCTGGCGGAGATGAATAAGCCGGAGACTGCTCCGCCACCGCCGCCTGCCGAGCAGCCCAAGGTCGAAACACAGCCGCAGGTTGCGCCGCCTGTTCCGCCCAGCCAGCAGTCTCAGTCGGAGATCAGCGCGCCCAAGCCGCAGGCGGTTCCGGCGCGGCCCAATTTTGCCATGCAGTCCGACAATCCCGCGGACCAGTTGCGCCAGGCTATGCGCGGCGCAGCGCAGAATCGCGGCTCCAGCGGCAATAATTTGCCCTCCGGCGGCGGCCTGAGCATGCATCCCGGCGCGGGTTCCGGCGGCGTCGAGGTGCTCTCCGACACGCAAGGGGTTGACTTCAACTCCTGGCTGATGCGCTGGCACCGCGAAACCGAACGCACCTGGGACCCGCTCATTCCCGACGAGGTCAATCCGCCGATTCTCAAGTCCGGCGCCGTCGTCGTCCGCTTTAAGGTGCTGCCCAATGGCCGCGTCATGGACGGCAGCATGGTGCTGGAGGGCCGTTCGGGCGATACAGGACTGGACCGGGCAGCGTGGGGTGCGATCACGGGATCGAACTACCCGCCGCTGCCGCGTGAGTTCCACGGTCCATATCTGGAGCTAAGGGCAGTGTTTCTCTACAATATGCAGCCCCCCCGATAGCTTCAGGTGCACTTCACGTTGCAGTTGACGCGCTATCATGGAACGCACTGGGCTTCCCGCCCGAGGGCATCCAGCGGCAGAATGACCAGCCAGTCGTACAAGCTAGATTTTTCGCAGGTTCTGCGGCGTGAGCCCGTGATGCTTGCGGTGCTCACGTTGGCGGCGGCACTGTCGTTTCTGTTTGTGACGGGGCTTTCGCGCATGTTTCATGCGCAACAGGACGCCCTGGCCGAACGATGGTCGACGCGCGGGCGCTCGGACCTGGGCGCAGGCCGCTATGCCTCCGCAGTTCCGGAGTTTCGCGCCGCGCTGCTGTATTCCCGCGATGATTTCGACTTCCGCCTTGGCCTGGCGCAAGCGCTGATGGGGCTCAATCGCGACGACGAGGCCTACACCTATCTCATCAATCTCTGGGGACGGCGTCCTGAAAATGGCGTCGTCAATGTCGAACTGGCGCGCATCGCCGCACAACGAGGCCAGACCGACCAGGCGCTGCGCTATTACCACAACGCGATATACGCCAACTGGCCCGCGGGACAGGATAGTGAGGCCCGGGAAGCCCGCTTTGAGCTTGTTGATTACCTGCTTCAGATCCATGCCTCGACCCAGGCTCAGTCGGAACTGATCTCGCTCGCAGCCTATATCGGCGATGACCCCTCGCAGCAGGTCCGTCTCGGCGACCTGTTTCTGCGCATCCAGGACAACGAGCATGCTCTGGCCGCTTACCGCCGCAGCCTTTCCGCAAGCCCGCATGAAGCCGCAGCACTCGCCGGAGCTGGGACCGCCGCCTACGACCTGGGCCGTTATGCCGTAGCAGAGCACTACCTGCAGGAGGCCGTCAGCCTGAGACCGGGCGACTACATCAGCAACGACCGGCTCAAGATTGCCCGGCTTGTCCTGCAAATGGATCCCTTCCGTCCGCAGATCCGGGTTGCGACTCGCAATCGCAATGTCATGGCTGCCTTTGCTGCGGCTGGCGCTCAATTGAAAGCCTGTCCCGTTGCAGCAACCTATGCGGCTACTGGAATCTCAGGGCAGGATCTGGCCGCTCAGTGGGCCAAACTCATGCCGCAAATCACCGAGGGCGGATTGCGCCGCGATCCTGACCTCGTCAACACGTCGATGGACCTTGTGTTCACCATCGAGCGTCAGGCGAGAGAGTGGTGTGGCACGCCGACCGCGACCGACTCGGCCTTGCTTCTGATTGCAAAACTCCACGAGGGGAACTGACTTGGACTCGCTGAACGCCCCGAATGCATCTTCGAACGTGGTGCAAGACATTGCCGCAATCAAACCCGCGTCTTTGGCAGGCCTCACGCCAGGAAGCATCTTGCACTCGGTCTTTCGTGAAGAGCGCTTCTTTCTCGTGCTTTCGGTTTTCATCGGCGTCTTCTCCGGCCTGGCCGTGGTTTGCTTTCGCTTTGCGATCGACTGGAGCCGCATCTACCTGCTCGGTTCGGGCGCGGAGCTTTCGACGGTTCGTCTTTTGTTGGCGCCGTCTCTTGCCGGACTTGCTATCGCGATTCTCACGATTCACGTTTTTCCCACGGCGCGCGGCAGCGGCGTCAACCAGACCAAGGCTGCGCTGTACATCTTCGACGGTTACATCCCCTTCAAGACCGCCATCGGGAAGTTCATCGCCGCATCGGTCGCCATTGGAGCAGGCCACTCGCTCGGCCCTGAAGATCCATCCCTGCAGATTGGCGCTACGCTGGCCTCCGCCATCGGACGCCGCATGAAGCTCTCGCGCGACCGCATGCGCCTGCTGGCTCCGATCGGCGCCGCAGCAGGTCTGGCTGCAGCCTTCAACGCGCCCATCTCCGCCGTGTTGTTTGTGATTGAGGAGGTGATTGGGCGCTGGACCGCGGGCATTCTCGGCTCGGTGGTGCTTTCCGCGGTCTCCAGCGTGGTGGTGATGCGCAGCTTTCTCGGTTCGGAGTCGCTCTTCCGAATCCCGCCCGTCGAGCTGCGCCGCCCCTCCGAATTGATCGCCTATGCCATCCTCGGCATCATTGGCGGCTTCGCATCCATTGCATTTTCGAGCGGCATCAGTGCGCTGCGTCCGCGCTGCCGCAACATGCCTCAATGGACGCAGTATTTCCAGCCCGCCGTTGCAGGACTGCTGATTGGGGTCATCGCCATGCTGGGCGCGCCGCAGGTGATGGGCGCAGGTTACGAATACATGGACGAGGCGATGCACGGCCAGTTCACCTGGCAATTCCTGGCGATTCTCGCAGCGCTGAAGATCATCGCCACCCTGCTTTCGTTTGTCAGCGGGACACCCGGCGGCATGTTTGCCCCCACGCTGTTCATCGGTGCCATGCTGGGCGCTGCGGTGGGCGGCGCGGAGCACGCACTGCTGCCTCATTTCCAGTACACAGCGGGGACCTACGCGCTGGTTGGCATGGGCGTGCTGTTTGCGGGTTTCCTGCGCGCTCCCATGACTTCCGTCTTCATGGTGCTTGAAGTCAGCGGCAACTACACAATCATCGTGCCCGTCATCGTAGCCAACACCTTCGCGTACGTCATCTCGCGCGCGCTGCAGCCCACGCCCATCTTTGACATGCTCAGCCGCCAGGATGGTCTTGACCTGCCTTCGATGGAGGAGTTGCGGGAAGAAGATGTGCTGCACGTGGAAGACGCGCTGCAGCCGCCGCCCGGCCCGGTGCTCGAGGCCGACGACCCGCTCGACAGAGCCATCCTTGCCTTTGAAGGCAGCATGGCGTCATGCCTCATGGTGCGCCTGCCCGGGGCCGCGTGGGCCTGCCTGACACGCGAGCGGGCCCAGATGCTGGCGCAGGAGGGAATGGGAAGCCACGCACTCGGTACGCTGCTCGGCGAAGAGCAGGTACCCTACGTGCATCCTGACCAGCCTCTGGATACGGTCCTGCGCTATGTGAACCGCTGGCCGGTGGTGCCCGTCGTCAATCGGGCCAACGTCCGCAAGCTCGAAGGGGTCATCTCAGAGCGCGATGTGCTGGACCGTTATCGGGACCTCGGCGCGTAGTCAGCTCTCTCCTTCATTGCGCAGGCATCGCGGCCAAGCCTGCATCCGCTTCACGGCTTTGGCTCGGTCTCGCGCATGAACTCTGCCAGATCGTCCTTCCAAACCGCGGCTTTTGTATGCGTGCCATGCCCCACTGTCTGCTCCGTGATGGGCAGCAGGATAAAGCGCGCGTGGGGCATGCGCTTCACCATCTGCTGCGCGATGCCGAGCTCCGGCGGGTTGATGAAATCATCGGCGGAGTTGATCCAGAGAACCGGCGCGGTGATGCGCTCCAGGCGCGGCTCCGGGTTGTAGTTACGGCTGGCGTTGATGTAGTAGAGAAAGTCGTTTGCATCGGTGCTTGCCATCCGCGCTTTAAGAAAGCGATCAACGTACTGCTCGGCGAGTTCCCTCGTCGGTGCGTTCTTCTGCATCTGCAGCGGGCTCGAACCCATGATGAGAATGATTTCGTTGGCCGTGCGCAGGCCCTGCTGCGGTTGAGTCTTGTACTCACCTTCCATCCATGCAGGGTCAAGCTGGATGGCCTGGATCGCCATGTAGCGCATCATCCGGTTGCGCCCGGCAAGCTCCACCGGAAGGCAGGCAAAGGGAGCCAGCGCGTCCGCAAAACCGGGATAGGTCTCACCCCACACAAAAGTCTGCATGCAACCCATCGACGTGCCAAGAACAAAGCGCAGATGATCGACGTGCATGGCGTCCAGCATGAGACGCTGGCTGCGCACCATGTCGTCGTAGTCATAAGCCGGAAAGCGCATATGAAGGCCATCGGAGGGCTTCGAGCTCTGCCCGTGCCCGATGTCGTCCGGCAGTATGATGAAGTACTTCTGAATATCGAGAACGCCGCCGGGAACAAACAGAACATTGGAAAAGAGGGGATTCAAAAGCGAGTGCGCACTGCCTCCCGTGCCGTGCAGCAGCAGGATGGCGTTATCGGTTTGGCCGGCAGGATTACGGTGCGGAGTGCCCAGTGTCAGGTAGTGCAGCTTCAGGTGCGGCAGTGTTTCGCCCGTACCGAAGCGAAAATCATCGAGCACAACCGTGCCGTCCACAGCAGGCCACACATGGGATGGAGGGGAAGTGGGAGTCTGGCTGGGAGTGCTCAGCCGGCAAAGCAGCAGGACCGCCGCAATCAGAGTGGTACGGAAGGGCACGCACGACCTCCGGATTTCTCGCCCTGAGGATACCCGAGCCATTACCGCAAGGCAAACTCTCCGCGTCAGTCATGTGGCCCGCGCCCGCATAGCGCAAGGCGTTGCACAGGCCTCATCCGTCGTTCCAAAGTCACGAGGATGCGCGTTAGAATAGGGGGCGAACGCAATGCGCAGCCACCCTGCCAATCCGGCATCGCCACCGCTCAAGCGCTTTCGCCGCGGGCGTCCCGACCGTGGACGCTGACCCGCGCGCTGAGTAATCTGGTACCGTTGCACTTCTGCTTCTGTGCTGTGCCCAATGCCGGCCAGAGGAGTTTTCGCGGGCCAAATTCCAGGTACTTTCGCGTCTCAGAGCCCATCCGCCCGTGCGCGGATAGAAAGGTCCCCAATGAATAGCTTCAAGAGTCGTGCCACTCTGAAATCGGGCAACAAGTCGTACACGATCTTCCGCCTGCCGGCGCTCGCCGAGCGCGGCTTCAACCTGAGCCGGTTGCCCTTCAGCCTCAAGATTTTGCTGGAAAACCTGCTGCGCCGCGAGGATGGCGTGAACGTCACCGCCTCCGACATCGAGTTCCTTGCAAAGTGGGACGCGAAGGCCGAACCCAGCCGCGAGATTGCCTACATGCCTGCGCGCGTGCTCATGCAGGACTTTACCGGCGTGCCCGCGGTGGTGGACCTTGGCGCGATGCGCGACGCCATCAAGACTCTGGGCGGCGACCCGAACCGCGTCAATCCGCTCATTCCCGCCGAACTGGTCATCGACCACTCCGTGCAGGTGGACGAGTTTGGCACGCCGATGGCCTACGAGGCCAACTCGCTGCTTGAGTTCCAGCGCAATCGCGAGCGCTACGCCTTTCTCAAATGGGGCCAGACGGCCTTTCGCAACTTCAGCGCCGTGCCGCCGGGCATGGGCATCTGCCACCAGGTCAATCTTGAATACCTCGCCCGCGTGGTCTTCACTGCGGAGTCGAATGGCGAGACCGTGGCGTACCCTGACACGCTGGTCGGCACCGACTCGCACACAACCATGATCAACGGTCTGGGCGTGCTGGGCTGGGGCGTGGGTGGCATCGAGGCCGAGGCCGCCATGCTGGGCCAGGCCGTCTCCATGCTGGTGCCGCAGGTGGTTGGCTACAAGCTCACCGGCAAGCTGCGCGAGGGCGCGACGGCCACCGACCTTGTCTTAACCGTCACCCAGGCCCTGCGCAAGCTCGGCGTTGTCGGCAAGTTCGTCGAGTTTTACGGCCCCGGCATCGCCGAGCTGCCCCTGGCCGATCGCGCCACCATCAGCAACATGGCGCCCGAGTACGGCGCAACTTGCGGCATCTTCCCGGTGGACGCCGAGACGCTGCGCTACCTGCGCCTGACCGGCCGCAGCGATGAACAGATCAATCTGGTTGAGGCGTACTACAAAGAGCAGGGACTCTTCCACACGGCCAGCTCGTCCGAGGCCGAGTACACCCAGACACTGGAACTCGACCTCGCAACCGTCGAACCCAGCGTCGCTGGTCCGAAGCGTCCGCAGGATC
>JAGWML010000092.1 GCA_028873155.1 Acidobacteriota bacterium | reverse complement strand
CAGCTCCTTCTGGCTTACCACAGAAAAGTTCTTCGACTTCTGCTCGAGAATCTCTCCGGCCAGCGCCTGAAACTGATTGGCAAGGGCGGTCTTGGCCTCTTCGAGCAGCGCAAGTTTTTCAGCAATGTTCTTGCGCTCGTTCTCCAGTTCTTTTTCCAGCGCGCTGATACGGCCGGTCTTGTTGTTGACAGTCTCGCCCGCGGTTCGCAACTCCTCGCGCACAGCGTCGCGCTCCGCGCCGATAGCTGCAAGTGTCCGTTCCCGTTCGGCGGCCAGCTTCTCAAACCCTGCGCGGGCGGCGGACTCAGCCTGCGCCTCGGCAAGTTGCTTCTGCGCCGTCGCCAGCGACTGAGTTGCTTCGCCCGCCTTTTGCTCCAGCAGGGCCTTTTCTGTTTTTGCAGCGTTTCCGCGCATCCAGAATCCCAGCAGCACACCTGCGATCAGCGCCACCCCGGCGATTACAGCCTGTGTCATCTTGACAATGCCCCTCTTCGCCTAATGTACGCTCCTGTTCGTCTTCCGCCTGTTCAAATTCCGCCGCTTACTCGCTCAGCGGACTCCTGTCTCTAGTCCTTGATTTCTCTCTGCTTTACACGTTCTCACCCGCCCGGTAGACTTGAAATTTCGGGGCCATGCGCAAATTTTCTGGCGCGGTGGTTGTCATTCCCAGCCGCGTGCCGGTATGGTATGTGGGCGGAATCAAAGGGATGGATGCCCGGAGACGATTCAAAAGATCCGTAGAACACGAGGAGAAGGACGCATGGCCGTAGAAGAAAAAGTGAAGCAAATCATCGTGGAGCAGCTGCAGGTGGACGAAGCCGAAGTAACCCCTGGGGCGAGCTTTCAGGAAGATCTGGGCGCCGATTCGCTGGATGTCGTTGAGCTGGTGATGCAGTTTGAAGAGGCTTTCGATCTTGAGATTCCCGACGAGGACGCGGAGAAGATCAAGACCGTCAAGGACGCAATCGATTACATCGAGAAGAACGCGAAAGGCAAGTAATTGGTGAATCGTCGAGTCGTCATCACCGGCCTTGGGCTGGTGTGCGGTGTGGGCAACACCGCTCCCGAGGTGTGGCGGCAGCTACTGGCCGGGGCCAGCGGTATGGCTCCCATCCAGGGCTTCGACACAACGGGCTTCCCCGTGACGTTCGCTGCCGAAGTCAAGAACTTTGACCCGCTCAATTTTGTGGACAAGAAGGAGGCCCGCAAGATGGGCCGCTTCATCCACTTCGCTTTTGCCGCCGCACAGGAGGCAATGGCGCAGGCGGGTCTGGAGATTACGCCGGAGATTGCAGACCGCACCGGCGTATTTATCGGCTCCGGCATCGGCGGATTCGAGATCATTGAGCGCGAACACGCCAACCTGCTCGCAGGCGGGCCGCGCAAGATCTCGCCTTTCTTTATTCCCGCAGCGATTGTGAACATGGCCGCGGGCCAACTCAGCATTCGCTACGGAGCGAAAGGCCCCATCTCCGCTACGGCCACGGCCTGCGCAACGTCCGCCAACTCCATCGGCGACTCGGTACGGATGATTCTGCACGGCGACGCCGACGTGATGATCGCTGGCGGATCAGAGGCTGCGGTCACGCCGCTCTCCGTCGGTGGATTTGCATCGATGCGCGCGCTCTCCACGCGCAACGACGACCCGACACACGCCAGCCGCCCGTTTGACAAGGACCGCGATGGCTTTGTGATCGGCGAAGGCGCGGGCATTCTCATCCTCGAAGAGCTGGAGTTTGCAAAGGCACGCGGTGCAAAGATTCTTGGCGAAGTCATCGGCTACGGCATGAGCGCCGACGCGTACCACATGACCGGCATTGCGCCGGAGGGCGCGGGCGCGCAGCGCAGCATGCGAGCGGCATTGAAGGACGCCGGCATCCGTCCGGAGGACGTGGGCTACATCAACGCACACGCAACCTCCACGCCGGCCGGCGACGGCAACGAGTCGCGCGCGATTGAGCTGGTCTTCGGCGAGCATGCGCTCAGTCACACGCTCAAGGTGAGCGGCACCAAGTCCATGACGGGCCACTTGCTCGGCGGAGCGGGCGGGCTGGAAGCGGGCATCACTGTGCTGGCGCTGCAACACCAGATGCTGCCGCCCACGGCAAATCTGGAGACGCCGGACCTCGAGTGTAAGCTGGACTACGTGCCCAACAAGGCGATTCCTCACAGCTTTGATATCGCCCTGTCCAACTCATTCGGCTTCGGCGGCATCAACGCCACGCTGATCATGCGGCGCTGGACAGAATAGCTCGTCCGTCGCGGTTCATTCCTCTGAAGCAGCAACGGCGCGCATCGTCATGATGTGCGCCGTCGCTTTGTGCGCGCGAATCGACGGGAATCAGCCGAATACGGCCGCCCAGCCCACGCCGACCAGGACGAAGATCGCCCACCAGCCAAAGACCGCAACGTAGCCCGAGCTGCGCTTGACGCCGGCCACAATTGCCGTGCCCATTCCCAGCAGGACCAGCGTCCAGATTGTGGTGATGTCGAGCGAGGTTGCCAGCCTGTACAGCGCCGGTCCGGTGTCCGCCGGGTTGAGGAAAGCGCCGACACTCGTGGGCGCGAAATTGGCGAGGTTGAAAGATTCCGGTGCGGCCCCTGCAAACAACACCACCGCGCCGAGCAGCGATTTGATGATGCCCGGCAGCCCGGCATACATCCACACGGCAAAGATGGCGCCAAAAGTGGCGCGACCGCCAAAGCCAAAGTTGATCGTGCCCCACAGCCCCAGGGACCCCAGGGTCAGTGCAGCCAGAATGAACACAGGCGTCGCGGCAAAGCTGCCTTGCATCGAGTACTGCATGAACTTCAGCGTTGTCTCTTTGCGCTCGGGAGTCGCCTGTTCCATTTGCTCCTCGGTCTTGGGATTCTGGTGCACGGTGTTCTGCGCAACCTGCGCCCATCCGACTTTGAAGGTGATCGCGGCAAAGAGAATATATGCAAACAATGACATCACCACCAGCGGCATCCACCAGCTTCGGTTGCCGCGCCGGATGTCTTCAAAGGTCTTCGAGGGCGCGGTGAAAATGCTGGCAATGCGTTGACCTTGCGTCAGACTCGACTCGACTTCTGCGGATTGAACCTGAGAGTCGCCCATGCGTGTGCCTTTCTTCTACGAGCTGCGGTTTGAGTTGCGCGGCACACCTCAGGAGGCTCTGCAGCAACATTCAGATGCGGCCCCATGCGAGATGTACGCGCGGAAGAATGCGTTCGGCAGCGATTGTACCGCCGGATGGGCGAACACAGAAATGGGAATCGTGAGAATGTCAGAAGCAGGGCTACTCCCCGGCCGTGTCCTCTTCGGAACCGGTCGTGGAGCCGCCGACAGCAGATACGGGCGTTGCCACCGGATGGCGATGCTTCGACTGGATGCTGCGCGGAGCCGCGTAACTCTTGTAGACAGTAATGTGGAAGCAGGCCTGTTGAAACTCTTCTTCCACGTCCAGCTTGCCCTGGTTTTGCAGGGCGAGCAGACGGCTGCGCATCCAATAGACCTCACGCACGCTCAGCCCGCCCTTCGCAATGTCAACGGTTGCGCCGGTGACGTGCGGGCTTACGATGTCGCCTTCGGCGGCTGCGGCATTGCCATTTACGCCGATCAGGCGCTTCTGATAGTCCACCGTGCGCACCGCTGAACTCACTTCGATGGGACGATGAAACTGCGTCGCATGGGCGCGCGCAATTTCAGTGAGGAACCGCGCGGTCCAGGGGCGGCAATAGCGCCGGTCCGCGGGAAGATTCTCGTTGATGGTCAGTGCGCTGGAGGTTGGCACCGGCACCAGCATGCCGCGCGCGATGCGATCGCGCAGATCTTCGTCGTTTTCAATTCGCTCGAGATGATCGGCGTCGGTCTTCTCATTTTGCCGCACCAGCGAAGCCATTGAGCCGCGTAACGGTGCGATGGGAGTCACCCGGGTTCCGCGCAGCGCGACTTCAGACAACGCGGATGGCGCATCGCTTTCGATCCTGTTTGTCTCGGAGGCCACCGAGTCTGGCTCAGTTTCTGGTTCGGGGGCCTCATCCGCATGCGTCTTCGAGGTGAGAGCGCCAGATGGATCGGTTGCCGCTTGCATGCCGGGCAACGTTGGATCGATGGCGCGATCCGCGCCGGTCTCTGGCGTGCTTTTCAGACGCGCAGACTGGGCCGATGCGGCTGGCGGTGCATTGTCCGGCGCAGCAGGACGCGGCGCATCGGCGCTGGGAGCGGGCTTAGGATGCCGAGCGGTTGCCCTACGCATGGGGCTGCGCCGACCCGCCTTGTGCTTTGCATGCCGCGATGCAGGAAGGGCTCGGGGAGCGTGGGACGCCTTGCGATGCGCACGAGGATGCGCAGTTGTGCGGTCGGCGGTGGGCGTAGCAGCGTGGTGCGGCCTGCTCCTGTGCCTCTGCGTGGCACTGGCGCCAGCAACGGTGAGCATAGCGAAAAGAATAAGAATGAATGCGGTCCGCGCCATGGGGAGCACGCGGAGAATCGAGAGCACCATTAGTGTAAGACGCTCCTTCAATGATTTCGAGTGCCTAAAGTGGTTCATGGTTGTCTGATAACGCGCAGCCAACCAAGCAGTGCGGTCATTCAATTGTTCAATTGTGTAGAATTGCCGGCGCATGCGAACGCTGGCAAACCGGGAGTCAGAGTGAGACGAAGTGGATGGGTGTGGGCCGCGGTTTCCATGCTGCTGGTTGTGCAATGTGCGCAGATGGCCTTCGTCGTGCATCGCGAATCGCTTACCTTCGACGAAGGCGATCACACGTTCGCCGGTTACATGATGTGGCACGCAGGCGACTATGGTCTGAACCCAGAGCATCCTCCTCTGGTCAAACTGCTGGCGACAATCCCTTTGCTGGGACGCAATCTGTGGGTTCCGCCACTTCAAGACAGGCAATTCAAAGCCGAAGCGTATCTCGACGGCCGCGACTGGCTGGCACGCAATGACGGCTCAAGTCAGCACCTGGTCTTCGAGATGCGCATGGCTGCGGGAGTGCTGGCTCTGGCTCTTGGCCTCGTCGTTTTCTTCGCGGCGCGGGAATGGTTCGGAGAGACCGCTGCCCTCATCGCTCTCGTCGTTCTCGTCTTTGAGCCGAACGTTGCAGGCCACTCGGCGCTGGTGACGACCGACGTCGGCGTGACGTTGTTCTTCCTCGTAAGCATCTATGCCTTCTACCGCTTTGTGAAGGAGCCAAGCGCAGCACGCCTTATGACTGCAGGCATCGTCGCAGGCTTGCTGCTGGCGACGAAGCACTCCGGGATTCTCTTTGCGCCGATGCTGGTCTTGCTGATCTTGTGGGAAATTCTGACATCGCAAAGGGGGCAGCGCGGACGAACAGCTCTGCGGCTTGCCGGCGCGTTTGCGGCGATTGTGCTGATTGGCGTTGCCGTCTTGTGGGCATTCTACGGCTTCCGCTTCGCGGCGCGGTCGCCGGGCTTGAAGTTCCCTACGGTCGCCGAATACTCCGAACCTCTCAGTCATTTCGATCAATCGGTGATGAGCGGGTTTGCCCGGCTCCACCTGCTGCCCGAGTCGTATCTGATCGGGCTGGTGGATGTGAAGCGCATGGCGCAGTTCTATCCGACTTTCGTGCTGGGGCATCAACTCGCGCACGGCGTGTGGTGGTACTTTCCCCTTGTCATCCTCATCAAGTCGACGCTGGGAATGCTGGCGCTGGTGCTGCTCTCGTGCTTTGCCATCGTCACTGGCCGGCTGAGCAAGCCGCGCGAGATTGCCTTCCTTGCGATTCCCTGGGCGGTCTATCTGGGGGTAGCGATGGCCTCGGGAATGAACATCGGCGCGCGGCATATCCTGCCGCTCTATGCGCTGGCTGCCATTCTCGTGGGTGGCGGCGTAGCCGCGCTGGCAGCGCATAGCAGACGGTGGGCGTGGGTTTGCGGCGGGTTGATCGCAGCGCACATCGTCTCTACACTGCTGGCCTTTCCGAATTACATCCCGTACGCGAATGAGGCCTGGGGTGGGCCCAAAAACGTTCACAATCTATTGAGCGACGCCAATGCGGACTGGGCACAGCAGCTTTACCAGGTCAAAGCGTGGCAGGACCGGCATCCGGGCGAGGAGTGCTGGTTCGCGTATTTTGCCTGGCCCGAGATTGATCCCACGACCTATGGGATCACGTGCCATCATCTGCCCAACATCGATGCCTTTTGGCTGGGGGGCGCAGAGATTGTTCCGTCCGTGATTCACGGAAACGTCCTGATCAGCGCGGGCGACCTGAGCGGGTGCGAGTGGCCGAGCGAGCGCATGAATCCCTATCGATCTTTTCTGACGGTGAAACCGGACGAATCCATCGACGACGGCGTCTTCGTCTATCGCGGAGATTTTGAGATGAAGCAAGCCGCTGCGGTGAGTCGGGCGATCAACGCAATGCAGTCGATGTGGAAGGGTGATGCGAAAGATGCTCTGCCGCTGGCGCGGCAGGCCGTTGCCATCGATCCGACGGACATCATGAGCCAGACAGCGCTGGGCGACGCATCCGCGGCGCTTGGCATGAAGGACCAGGCGCGCCAGGCGTGGGCGGCAGCGCTGGCGGAAGCGGAAAAGCTGGAACCCGATGCGCAGGTGAGCTACGTCCCCGATCTCAAAGAGAAGCTCAGCAAGTTGTAGTGCGTCACCGTTGCTGCTCCGACGACAGAAAAAGGGCACCTGCGAGAGGCGCCCTTTTTCTGTCGTCGTGGAGCTGACGGAGCTTATTGAATCAGCGTGCCCTGCTCGTCGTCTTTTTCTTTGCCGACTTCCTCCGGTGGAATGATGACAGCGGCTGCGACCTTGTCGTCATCGTCCAGATTGAGCAGACGAACGCCCTGTGTGGCGCGGCCCGCGGCGCGGATGCTCTTCGTATCGATGCGGATGATCTTGCCGTACTGGCTGATCACCATCAGCTCGGACGTGTCATCGACAAGCTGAATGGTCTTCACCTTGCCGATGCGCTCGGTGACCGCCATGTTCTTCACGCCCTTGCCGCCGCGCGATTGCAGGCGGTACTCCTCCACGTCGGTGCGCTTGCCAAAGCCGTTTTCCGTGACCGCAAGAATGCGGTAGGCGCCGGGCTCGTGCTCCTTGGGTGTGATGGCGACGCCGACCACATAATCGCCTTTGCCCAGGTCAATTCCGCGCACGCCGTAGGCCGGGCGTCCCATCGAGCGCACATCGGCCTCGTCAAAGCGAATGGCCATGCCGAGGTGAGTCGCAAGAAAGACAATCTGCGAGCCGTCGGTAATGCGCGCCTTCACCAGCTCATCGTCCTTATCGATTCCGATGGCGATGATGCCGCGTGACATCACGTTGGAGAAGTCCTTGAGCGGAGTCTTCTTCACCGTGCCGTTGCGCGTGCCGAAGAAGATGTACTTGCCTTCTTCTTCGAGGTCGCGCACGGGCAGAATCGCGCACACGTTCTCGCCCTGCTGCAGGCTCAGAAGACTCTGCATGCTCTTTCCCTTGCCCGCAGCGCTTACGTCGGGAATCTCGTAGACTTTGAGCCAGTAGACGCGCCCCGTGTTGGTGAAGCAGAGCAGGTAGGCGTGCGTCGAGTCCACAATGAGCTGCGAGACAAAGTCCTCTTCGCGCGTCTTCATGCCTGTGCGGCCCGTGCCGCCGCGGCGCTGCTGGCGATAGATGGAGATCGGCGTGCGCTTCAGGTAGCCCTGGTGGCTCACCGTTACCGCCACTTGCTCATCGGCGATCAGGTCTTCGAGCTGAAGCTCGGCAGACTCGTCCACAATCTGCGTGCGTCGTGGATTGCCGTACTTGTCGCGAACCTCCTCAAGCTCCTTGATGATGACCGCGCGCAGCTTCTTGTCGCTGCCCAGGATCTCTTCGTACTCGGCGATCTTCTTGCGAATCTCCGCCAGCTCTTTCAGGATCTCATCGACTGAAAGCTGTGTGAGGCGGTAGAGCTGCAGTTCGAGAATCGCGTCCACCTGGCGCAGCGTGAGGCCCTTCTCTTCATGCGGCAGGCGCTCGCGGTCCAGGTTGAGGACAATCTCTTTGCCCTTGCCCCATGCATACAGGTTTTCGCGTGCTTCCACCCGCGAAGCCGACCCGCGAATAATACGGATGACCGAGTCGAGATTGTCGAGGGCAATCTTGTAGCCTTCGAGGATATGCTCGCGCTCGCGGGCCTTGCGGAGCAGGTAGACCGTGCGCCGCTGCACCACGTCGATGCGGTGATCGATGAAGACGCGGATCGCCTGGTCGAGACCCAGTTCCTTTGGCTGGCCGTTCACTACGGCCAGGAAGATCATCGAGAAGCTCTCCTGCATCTGCGTGTGCTTGTAGAGCTGGTTCAGAATGATCTCCGGCTGCGCGCCGCGCTTGAGCTCGATGACGATGCGCATGCCGTCGCGGTCGCTCTCGTCGCGCACATCGCCGATGTCATCGACAATCTTGTCGTTCACCAGCTCGGCGATGCGCTCGATCAGCTTGGACTTGTTCACCTGATACGGAATCTCAGTAACGATGATCGCCTGCTTTTCCTTGGTCAGGTTTTCAGTGGCTACCTTTGCCCGCATGATGAAGCGGCCGCGGCCTGTTTTGTACGCCTGTGCCACGCCGGCCCGCCCGTAGAGGAATCCGCCGGTGGGAAAGTCGGGGCCCTGAACGTGCTTGAGCACCTCAATCAGGCCGGCCTTTGGATTCTTGACCAGATCAATGGTGGCGTTCACGACCTCAGTGAGGTTGTGCGGCGGAATGTTGGTCGCCATGCCGACTGCAATCCCGTTTGACCCGTTCACGATGAGGTTGGGAATGCGCGTGGGCAGAACCGAAGGCTCAAATGTCGACTCGTCGTAGTTCGGCGTAAAGTCGACCGTCTCCATCTCGATGTCGGCCAGCAGCTCGCCGGCGATCTTCTCCATGCGGCACTCGGTGTAGCGCATGGCCGCGGGCGGGTCGCCATCGACGGAGCCGAAGTTGCCCTGGCCGTCGATGAGCGGATAGCGCAGCGAGAAGGGCTGCGCCATGCGCACCAGCGTGTCATAGATGGCTGAGTCTCCGTGCGGGTGGTAGACGCCCATCGCCTGGCCCACGACCTTGGCGCACTTGGTGTACTTCTTGTTGTGCTCCAGGCCCATCTCGCTCATGGTGTAGAGCACGCGCCGATGGACAGGCTTCAGGCCGTCGCGCGCGTCGGGCAGAGCGCGGCCGATGATGACCGACATCGAGTAGTCGAGATAGGACCGGCGCATCTCTTCTTCGATGTTGATAGGAATGAGATTCGTGCCGCCGGGCGGAATACCGCCGTCAAGAGGAAGCTGAGGGTTCTTGTCGTCTGCCATAGGTTTTTCGGGCCCGCGGAAAGGCGGCAAAAGGAATCCGGAACAAGCAGGGCCGGGCTTCGCAGGCTATGTGTCTATTCTACGCTGTGGAGGGGCATTGAGCAAGGCATGAGACGCGATTTAAGTCTCTTATTATCATATTCTTATCGGTGTGCGCAGGCGACATTGAGCCTGCCATCGACGCGCGCGTCCCGCGGGTTCGGACTATTGGAGCAGGCCTGGCAAACTCAGCAGGCAGAAAGCAGCCTGCAAGCCCACAAGAGTCGCGCCTGCGCCAAGGGCCAACCGGCTGCGCGGGCTCTCATATGCATCGGCAAACGCCCCGCCGATGAATGTGAGCAGAAACGGCACGGCCCAGAGCGAAGGCGTGCCGGGCGCGCCGGTCATCACCAGCGAGATCATCCCCAGGGCACACAGCAGCGGCGCGGTGTTGCCAAAGTAGCGAGTGCGCGGAAGGCCGAGATAGAGCAGTGCCGCGGCAGCGGTTGCCACCGCGATGCCCGCATTCGGCAGGCTCAAAAAGTACCGGCGAGCCGGCTCCGCCGAGAAACCCAGAAAGCCAGCACTGGAGCGGAAGATATAGCTGAAGGCGTCCGGCGAAAATCCGTAGCAGGCAAAGACCAGCAGCAGCGCGCCAATGGTTGCGACCAGCACAACCGGCAGCACCTGGCTGCGCCGTCCCTCGGCAACCCAGAGCATGAGCGCCAGCCCCAGAAGCGCGGCTACGGGCAAGGCCGCGATATGCGCGGCAGCAGCCAGGCCCAGCGCAACCATGAGCAGCACGATGCGCGGCCTCCATCGCTTGCGTGGGCCCTGCATGGCATGCGCCACGCCGATGCAGGTGTAGACCGCGGCGTAGACACCGAGCGCGGCAAAGATCTCCGGGCTCGGCTGGACACAGGCTTTCAGGATGGAAGGCGAAAAACAGTAGAGCGCGAGCGCCGTGTAGCCACCCAGATTGCCATAGAGCCGGCGCGTCACCCACCACAGGCCGCCGCCGAGCAGGCATCCGGCCAGCAAGAAAGGAAGCCTGAGCAAAAGCAGGACGTGCGTGAGCTGATGCCGCAACTCCCACGTGCTGACTGGACCGGCCTCCTGCACTATGCGGTCTTCTGGCTTGCGGAAGCGGTCCAAGCCGCGCTCCAGCATGAGATTCAGCGTGAGCGGCAGACCGGCAGCGCGATAGGCGGCGATGCCGTCGTGGATGTTGCCGCAGCTTGTGTAGTAGCCAGCCAGCGGCGAAGGCTTCTCCCACGTCTCACGACCGCAGCGCGCGTACTCGTAGTCGCGGTCGCTGAGGGTCTGCCGGCTCGTCAGCCACAGGCCCTGCGCCAGAAACAGTGCCAGCAGCACCGCAGCGATGCGCTGGGGGCGGTTGAATCGAAATCGGCGGAGGCGGGTGAACCGGTGGGTCATCACAAAGGGGGCAACTGCTCCAGTCTAAACGGTGACCGCGGCACTTCCACGCATGACGCGCCTGCCGCCCCTCCTTTGCCGCCAACGCCGCCAACCGTTACACTGCCCTCATCATGGCGATTGCGCGGGACGACACTCCGGAACGGCTGGTCAGCGCCTCGCGCGCGGACGAGGAACAGAGCTTTGAGCTCAAGCTGCGCCCGCGCTGGCTGCGTGAGTTCATCGGCCAGTCCAAAGCCAAGGAGCAACTCGCCATCGCACTTGAAGCGGCCAAATCGCGCGGCGAAGCGCTGGACCATGTGCCGCTTTTCGGTCCGCCGGGACTGGGCAAGACAACGCTTGCCACCATCATCGCCAACGAACTCGACGTTGGTTTTCAACAGAC
>JAGWML010000091.1 GCA_028873155.1 Acidobacteriota bacterium | reverse complement strand
GATCAGATCCTTGTTGTTGACCTTGACCTTTTTGGCGTACCTGATATCCGTGTTGTCCATTCCGAAGCTGCTGTTCTGCGTGTCGAACGTGACCTGAAGAAAGCTGCCGAGGTGATCGGTCCATGCGCCGGCGAGAAACAGGGAGATGTCCTGCGGAAACTCGACGTTGTTATTCTGGGTGCCCGGCACAGCCTTCTTGGTGCTGGTCATCGAGGTCTCGAACCATGCGCCCAGGGGCAGCGTCTGCAGCATCTCGAGCGCCGGACGCCTCTTGTCGGGATCTGGCGCTGGAACGGTGCTCTTATCCAGCTTCTGCGTGTAGGCGAGCAGCTTGAACAGGCGTCCCGCGGGATTCAACTCCGGCGGCGTGTAGTGGCAGCCGCTGCATGCCAGTCCTGTCTGGCGTGCATAGCTCGGTAGAGCCATCGCGCTGCGTGTGGATGTTCCGATGATGATGGAAAGCACGGCAAGTGCAACCATGCTTCCAGTTCGTAACGGTATGAACTTATTCATGAATCCTCCTTCAAATCAAATTGCAATAGAACCCACAATCTGAAACTTCTCTCCGCGGCTTGCACACGCAGGATTTCCATCCTGTCAGTGCTTTGCATACACGACCCCGGGCGCCGCATACGGCGGATCGGAGACAAGACGGATGTACGCAATCGCGGCCTGAATCTCTGCCTTGTTCAGCGTCCAGCCATAAGGCGGCATCTGAGCGGACCGGTTCATCGCCGGGCCGCCGCGCGCAATGATGTTCGCCAGGTCCGCGTCGGAAAACTTGTTGTACGCATCGCCGCTCGCGAACGAGTGCGGCTTCACTGAGAGGTTGTCGTAGTTGGAGACCTGTTCGGTTGTCGATTCGGGATCGTGGCAGCGCGAACAGTATTTTCCATTCACTTCGGAGCCGACTTCCTCCTGGTACCCGGCGGCATACTCAGCAACCGCGAGAGTAAAGGCCTTCCCGTGCGCGTCCTGCGACGTTGCCGTTACCTCATACCGGCCCGAGCTGCCTCTGGACATGACCTTGATCGTCGCTTGTCCGCTGTCGTCCGTCAGAACTTGCGCCGGGTCAACGGCGACGCCCCGCGGTCCGGTCACTGCCACCAGCGCGCCAGGCACTGCGTTGCCCTGATCGTCGTTCACCTGCACCACCAGCGGCTGCGCAAGCAGCGCGCCAGTGAACCCGAGCTGCTTGTCGCCGCTCACCACCACGATGGCCGCACCGGCCGCCTTCGCCTTCAGCGCCGGAGCAGTTCCCTGCCGGTGCGCGCATCCGGCGCACACCGTGACGGCGAGCATTCCCGCGATCCATGGATTCGCTTGCATCACTTTGCCCCCTGTCCGGCGCCGGTCTTCTGCGCCATGAGGAATGCTGTCAGCGCACGGGCATCGTCGTCGCTCATGTGCTGGTTGGGCTCGATGGTTCCGGGGCGCATGGCCTGCGGATCCTTCAGGTAGTGGAAGATCCACGCGGCGTTCAGGCGCGCGCCAACCTTGGTCAACGTGGGTCCGATGTATCCCTTGTCTTCGTTGGGATTCACCATGTGACAGGACTGGCACGCATACTTCGAATAGAAGAGCTGGCGTCCCTTCTCGACCTGTTCGGGCGTGTAGCCAGTCAGCGGCATCTCATCCCGCTGGAATGAGGATGTCTGGTAAACGGTCATCATGTAGTCCGTCAGCGTGGTGCGCTCGGCGTCGGTCAGGTTGAACTTCGGCATGCGCCGGATGAGCGCAGGACGCAGCGTGTTTGGATTCTTGAGGAACTCGTCAAGCCACGGCCGCTGAACCGAAGATCCCTCCCAGCTCAGGTCGGGAGCCATATCGCCGCCGTGGCCGTTGATGCGATGGCAACTGAGGCAGTTCAGATTCGTCATGATCTGGCCGGCCTGGCCCGCTGGCTGGTACTTCGTTTCGCGGACCGCTGCAACCTGCAGATTCAAGGGCAGGCTGTAGCTGCGATCCGTAAGCGAGAGCAGGGCCGTCGTCACCGCCTCCACCTGGCTCGGTGTGAAGTTGTAGCGCGGCATCCGGAACGTCGATCCAAACGACCGCGGTTCCCGGATCTTCTGCGTCAGATACGCCGGCAGGCTGTGTTCCATGTCAGGCAGGAAGACAAGCTGAACAACCGGCTTGCTCCCGATGCGGCTGAGGTTGGGCCCAAAGTTATCAGGCTTCGGAACACCCCTGATCTCATGGCAGGAGGCGCAGCCGTACTCCGTCACCAGTTGCTTGCCGTGCGCAATCTGCGCCCGCGTCGCCGGCTGCAGGTGCACGTTGGACAGCAGATCAGGATTGCTCTTGTTCTGCACATAACCTGCAATCACCTTGAGCTGCGCGTCGGTCCAGCGGTATTGCGGCATCGGCGTGGCCGGATCGTACTTCTGCGGATCCCGCATCCAGGCCAGCAGCCACTCCGGCTTTACCTTGGTGCCCACGTTCGTCAGTTCGGGTCCAAGATCTCCGCCCACCAGGTTGCCCGCTGCATTCTGGGCGGCGTGGCAGGAGGCGCAGAAAGATTCCCCATAGAGGCTGGCGCCGGCCGCGGGATCGGCCGCGGGTCCATGTCCCTGCGCTGGCAGCGCGACCTGGTCGCCTGGCTGCGGCACGCTGTTGGCAATCAGGAACGCGGAGATGTCGCTCGCGTCCGCATCGCTCAGTGCGAAATTGGGCATCGTCGCTGACGTTGAGTAGCTCGTCGGATCCTTGAGCCACGCATAGATCCACTCCCGCGTGGTCTTGTCCGCGATGTGCGTCAACGGAGGAGGATTGTCGGTGGCCTCCAGCTTGGTGCCGTCCGGCAGGCTGATCGAGTGGCAGCTCACGCAGCCATAGCGCGAGAGCATCGCACGGCCTCGGTTCAGCTTCGGCGTGCCTTCGAGCGGCCCCTGGTGGCATTGTCCGCACGATGACTCCATGTAGCGCGCCGGCAGAATCGGCTCTTCGCCAGCCATCTCGCTGTGGTGCGCCTCGTTGACGGTGGTGGCCCCGCCCTGGCCGCGATGGCAGACCACGCAGCCAAACTCCGTCAGCTTGTGCGGCATCGCCGGGTGAGCGCGGAACGGCTGTTCCTTCACATCGGCAAGGCTGGTCTCGGTCAGTCCGACGTGGCACGTCTCACACCGGTCCACCACGCCCAGTTGCGGAATCCAGATCTGATGAAGCCCGCCCTCGAAGTGCCGGCGCAGCGTAATCGCATCGCCGCGATTGCGGATGATGTTCAGATACTGCCGCTGATACCCGTGCCACTCGCTGAAGTAATCCTTCGCCGGCGCAATGGTCAGCAGCAGCAGCAGTACCAGGCTGACCACGCCGAACATGCGGAACGGGTCGCAGACGAAAGCCTTGATGGAGGAGATGAAGCCACTCTTATGCGTTTGCATTTAGCTCCTCCATGGCCATACCCACGACCATCCGGGGCCGCGGAAGTACGTGCCCACTGCCGTGAGAACGATAAGTTCGAAGAGAAACCACGTCATGATCCACCAGGAAATCGGTCTTAACGCAAGATAGCGACGGAAGCGGTTCGGCGAGTCGGCAGTGCTGAAAGCCGCAAGCAACATGAGCCCGGCAACAAGGACCGTCGGCCCCAGCGCCACATACACATCGAAGAACCACAGAAAAATCGTCAGCGCGCCGGCCACGATCATCGACAGCCGCAGACGCTGCTGCCGGTCCTTCAGGAAGAATCCCTCGGCTTCGACGTTGATGTCGAAGTAGGGAATTACAATGAGCGCGATGATCAGCAGGCCCGGAATCAGCACTCCGGCGACCACCGGCGGAAAATAGTGCAGCATCTCCTGCAGGCCCAGGAAGTACCACGGCGCCTTCGCAGGATTCGGCGTGTTGGTGGGATTCGCGATTCCCTCAAGCGGAGCGTTGAAGAAAAGCGACATCAGCACCAGCGCGATGACCATGCACTCAATCGCCAGCAGCGCGCGGATCAGCACCTCGGGAAAGGTCTGAACCCTCTCCTCGTCGTAGGCCTTCACCTGAGGTGAGGTGCGCCGCGTCACAAAGAGCACGCGCTTCTGCGAGACCCGCATGTCCGATCCGACGGTAGCCGTGAAATCTTTAGGGGGTGTCATCGTTATTTCCGCTCCTCTGATGCAGGCTGCGGCTGCGCGCTCGCAGTGCCGGGTTCACTCTCCCGCACGTAGAGTCCGCCGTCTTTGCGAATCCGCCAGAAGTGCACGGCCAGGAACACCACCGCGGTGAGCGGCAGAATCACGCAGTGCAGCACATAGAAGCGCAGCAGCGCATTG
This sequence comes from Acidobacteriota bacterium, assembly GCA_028873155.1. Classification (GTDB taxonomy): domain Bacteria; phylum Acidobacteriota; class Terriglobia; order Terriglobales; family Acidobacteriaceae; genus Telmatobacter. The sequence continues at coordinate 6,978 of JAGWML010000091.1, read as the reverse complement.
GCGTTCACCTGGTTGCCGCCCAGCAGCAGGAAGTGAATCTTGTCGCCAATCAGCGGCACCGCCGATGAGATATTTGTGCCGACCGTGATCGCCCAGTACGCCAGTTGGTCCCAGGGCAGCAGATAGCCGGTGTAGCTCAGCAGCAGCGTCACCAGCAGAAGAACCACGCCAACCACCCAGTTGAACTCGCGCGGAGCGCGATACGCGCCGCGATAGAAGACGCGGAACATGTGCGCAAAGGCGAGAAACACCATCGCGTGCGCCGCCCAGCGATGCAGGTTGCGCAAGAACAGGCCCGACGAGACCACAAACCGCAGGTCCTTCACATCGGAGTAAGCCTGCGGCACCGAAGGATGGTAGTAGAGCATCAGCAAAATGCCCGTAATCACCAGCAGAAGAAACGTGCCCAGCGTCAGCGTGCCCAGGTACCAGGTCGCGCCCAGGCCAACCATTCTCTTGCGCACCTTGGTGGGGAACAGGTGCAGAAACACGTTCTGCTGGATGGCCAGCGCATTGTGGAGCGTGCTGCTGCCCCTTCCGCTGCGGAAGATCGATCGCCACATCCGCGTGCGTTCAAGCTTTTCGAAATAGGTGTCGATGGTACTCGGCATCTTCTATACCCTCAGAAACTGCATCTGTGGAATCGTTACGGCGCGATCGACCATGAGTTCGCCATCGTCGCTGATCCAGGTCCTCAGCCAGGGAAGCGGCTTGGGCGCCGGACCGGCCAGCTTCTGGCCTTCCTCGCTGAAGCGGCTGCCATGGCACGGGCACGCGATCATGCCCAGCTCGGGCTTCCACGCCGTCATGCAGCCAAGGTGCGTGCAAATCGCGCTCAGCGAAAAGTAGCCCTCGGCGACATGAATCAGATAAATCGCCGAATCCACATCCAGCGTCACCGAGCCGACCGGATAGTTCTCCGCCTTGCCCGCATTCACAATCGGCGAGGGTTCAAACAGCACATTGGGCGAGAGGTACCGGTAGTAAAAGGCAAGCGTTCCCGCGGCCGCAACCCCCAGCGATCCGAGACCAAGCTTGGTAAAGAATTCCCTGCGATCCAGTTCGGAGCCTCCTGGCGCGGGATGGGTTTGTGTCGTTGTCGTCATCGTCGGCATCACTTCCTGTCTGCCACCGGCGCGCGCAAAGGCGCTTCGATGGATTCAATCGAGATCAACCCGGTCGCTTCGGCCGGGATCAGGTTGTAGGCTTCCATCGTGATGGTGCCCGCCGGGCAGCGTGCCGCGCACAGGCCGCAGCGAATGCAGCGCGTCTCGTCCTTGAGCATCACCGAGCCGGCAATCACGCCCAGCTCATTGGCCTTCACATCGTCCAGTTCGACGTTGAGCAGTTGCTCGTTCTCCACAAGCTGCTCCACAACGCCCGGCTCGAAGTTGAAGCGCTCCAGGCTCACCAGCTCCAGGCAGCTCTCCGGACACACATCCACGCATCCGCCGCAGAGGATGCAGAGGCTGCCGTCGTGCACGTTGCCCTCGAAGATGGTGTTCACCCAGCAGTGCAGGCATCGCTGCGCCTCGGCCCGCGCCGTCTCCTCGTCGTACACAAGCTCGACTTCGGTCATTCCGGCGCGCCGGTCCAGAGGCAGAACCGGCGGATCTTTCCGGACAAGATCCAGTAGGTTCAGCGGCATGCTGTGGCGGTTCAGAACCTCCACTTCGACCGATGCCTCGGGGTGGATCGTTCCGCGCAGATATTCATCAATTCCCATTGCCGCGCGCTTGCCGTCGGCAACGCTGTCGATAATCAGCCGCGGCCCAAAGGCGCAGTCTCCACCGGCAAAGATGCCAGCCACTGACGTCATTAGCGTGCGCGGCTGCACCGCGATCAGCCCGCGACGCGAAATCTCCACGCCGTCCTCCGGCCGCAGAAAGTCCAGCTTCGGCGCCTGCCCGATCGACATGATGATCGTGTCGCAATCCAGCAGAAACTCGCTGTTCTCGTAGAACGTGGGATTGAATCGCCCATTTTCGTCGAAGACCTGCTTGGTCTTGATCACTTCGAGCGCCGTCACGCCGCCGGGCCCGCCCACAATGCGCTTCGGACCAAGACCCGGATGGAGAATCACGCCTTCCTCCTCGGCCTCGGTGATCTCTTCCAGCGATGCGGGCATCTCCGCGCGGCCCTCAAGGCACACCAGATGCACCTCTCTGGCGCCCAGGCGCAGAGCGGAAAGCGAGATGTCCATCATCTCCTTGCCGGCAACCGCGTCCATGTTTTCCTGTTCCGGCTCATGCTCCTCAACTCCGGGCGCATGCTGCCGCACTACCTCGCGCGCCGCAGAACGGGCCACGTCCATGGCCACATTGCCGCCGCCGATGACAATCACCTTCTTGCCGATCGTGAACTGATATCCGAGGTTCACGTTGAGCAGAAAATCGATGCCCTTGTGCACCCCATCGAGATCGACGCCGGGAATCGTGAGGTCGCGGCTGCGATGCGCTCCCACCGCGATCAGAACCGCGTCGAAGCCCTGGTCCTTCAATCCGGCAACCGTGAAGTCACGCCCCGCCGCCTGGTTCAGCTTCAGCGTAATGTCGCCGACTGCGAGAATCTCGCGCACCTGCGCCTGGATCACGCTGCGCGGCAGGCGATACTCCGGCACGCCAAGGTGCAGCATTCCACCTGCTACCGGCGCGGCCTCATAGATCGTGACCGAATAGCCCATCAGGGCCAGATCGTGAGCCGCCGAAAGACCAACCGGCCCCGCGCCCACAACCGCCACCTTGAAGGGAAGCTTCTTCTGGTTGCGCCCCCGATTCACATCGACGGGCCGCCGCGACTCGGGCCCATGCCGCTCCGTCAGGAACCGCTTCAGCGCACGAATCGAGATGGGCCGGTCAATCGCCCCACGACGGCAGGCCGTCTCGCATGGATGCGCGCAGACCCTGCCGCAGATGCTGGCCAGCGGATTCGGCTCGCGCGCGTAGCGGTACGCTTCCTCGAACTTTCCTTCCGCGATCAGAGCAACGTAGCGGCCCGCATTCGTGTGCGCGGGACACGCCATCATGCACGGGAAGTTTGTGTTCAACCATCCCGCATCGACCGCTTTGTTTTCAAATCGCTTCAGCATGCCGGCCGTTCCCCGTCGCCCTGCCCATGGGTTGTGCCGTGGACGCATGCGCCCACGGCCTGTTGTTGTCGATTACTTCAGCGCGATGTTTGCTTCCGCGTCGCCAGACACCGTCACCTGCACCGATTGCGTCTTGCCCTTGCCCGCTTCGTTCCAGGCCGTCAGCTTGTAGGTGCCGTTGGGAACGTTCTCGATCTTGAACGCGCCCGTCTTGTCCGTCTCGGCAAAGTACGGCGTCGGCGAGACCACGATGTAGGCCGCCATGTCCGGGTGCACGTTGCAGAGCAGCGGCACTACGCCGGGGTTGTCAAACTTGAAGCTGCGCTGTTGGCCGCGCGGCCACGTGCCCATGTTGTGGCCCAGGCTCTTGTTGCCGCTGATCGCCTGCCAGAAAACGTTGTGCTCCACGCTGTCGTCGTTCTTGAAGTCCACCGTGGCGCCCTTCTCAACGACCAGCAGGTGCGGCATGAACATCAGCCCCTTCTGGTCCATCTCCACATGCTGCGTGGGAGCGGGGAAGGTTTTGCCGGGGATTGCATCGATGTACACAACGGATTCGCCCTTGGCGCCCGTCACTTTGCCATGAATTGTGCCTGCCTGCCCACTGACGGCAGCCATCAGAAACACGAGAACTGATGGAACGATATACTTCATAGTTCCTCCTTGCCTGATTGTGAATTCGTAGGGACCGGATCTTGCGCGGCACCTTGTAACCAAGACGATTCGCATGCATACCTGAGCCTGCGCACTCCTCAAGAGTTCGCTTAGGTCTCAGGTGCACCGGATCGTCTCGGTGTCGCTCACATGAATGGAACCAAACCCCCAAAGGGCTTGTATGTGACACTCGTCACAGGGGCAAATAATTTAGCGTTGAATTGTGTGAGTGCGCTCACTCTCCGCACTCTGTGAAGTGCGGGCCTGCCGCAGCAGAAAGCTCTTGGCGAGAGAAGAACTTGCGCCCCGCAGCAGCCTCCAGGCCGATCGTTCCCAACGTGTGCTTTGCGTCACGAGCAATTCAAACAGGCGTTCGCGCATCGCTCATGGGCGGCACAGCGCTCGCAGTCCCGGCGCCGCCTCACACCCGCACAATCATCACTTCGGTCGACTTCATCAGCGCCGCCGCCGTCTGCCCCTTGCGCAGCTGCATCTCCCGCGCCGCATCCGACGTGATAATCGACGTAATCCGCTGCTCCCCGATCGACAGCACCACCTGGGCCAGCAGCCCGCTGAACTTCACCTCGACCACCGTGCCCACAAGCTGGTTGCGCCCGCTCACATTTCTAAAGCGCTCCCGCGACTCAATCCGCGGCTTCTCCGGCTCTGCCTGCAGCAGCGTCCGCAACGCGCTCTGCGGTACGCGATGATGCCCGCCCGGCGTCTTGCGCGTCTTCACCTTCCCAGCCAGAATCCACTGCTTGATCGTGGCGTAGCTCACGCCCAGCGCCGCCGCGGCCTCCCGCGGAGTCAACAACACATCGCTCTTCGCCATTCCCGCCTCCATCGCTGCGCCACATCCTTGCCGTCCCGCAAGGCCCCAGCCTACATCCCGCTTGCGCACCCGCGCAACGCTCGCAATCCCGCTTCGGAAAGCGCGTGGCATCAATCGCTTAGATTCGTTAGTGTGAGTCGTGTAGAATCGTTACATGATGCTTCCCCTCATCCGGTTACCCAGATTTGCGCTCTCTTTCTGCCCAGCCCTCATTGCCTGCCTGCTGCTCGTCCCCGCGCTCGTCCGCGCGCAAACGGTCTCCTCCTGGGTTGGCCGCTACCAGGCCCGCGTCACCGCCACCCAGAGCGAGCAGCCCCACTGGATCACCCCGCTCGTCACCGTCACGCCCCGCCTCGAGCAGGAGCTTCGCACTGACTTCGTGCGCAACGTCTCCAATACCGGCTACGACACCTGGGTCTATGACAACGGCAAGGGCCTCGAGCTCATCCCCTTTCGCCGCATCGAGCTGCTCTTCAACACGCCGCCCTTCTTCAATCACCTCGCGCCCAACACCAACGATGGCTTCGGTGACGTCACCTTCCTCGGCAAGCTGCGCCTCTTCGCCCGCAACGAAGAGAGCGGCAACGCCATCGTCACTGCCTTCCTCGGCGGCTCCGTGCCCACCGGCAAAAACGGCAACGGCTCCTGCTGCGCGGTCGTCACACCGACTCTCGCCATCGGCAAGGGCTGGGGCCTCTTCGATCTCACCTCCACCGCCGGCGGCACCCTGCCCGTCACCAACAGCAAAGGCCTTGGCCACTCCGTTCTCTGGAACTCCGTCGCGCAGTATCGCCTCGCCCACACCGGCGTCGCCCGCCTCTTCTGGCCGGAAGTGGAATCGAACTCTACCTTCTTCTACGGCGGCTCCAATGACGGCAAGGCCGTCAGCTACGCCACGCCCGGCATGGTCATCGGCCGCATCCCGCTCTCGCACGGGCCCGACGGCAAACCCGGCCGTCTCGGCCTCACCTTCGGCGGCGGCGAGCAGATTGCCGTCACCCACTTCCACCCCTCCAACCACAACCTCGTCCTCACCATGCGCCTGCCCTTCTAGCGCATCGATACACTGAAGAAGCCCGATGCTCCTCGACACTCATCGCCCCATCGTTCGCCGCGCGCTCTCCGTCGCGGTCATCTCTTCTTGCGTTCTGCTGCTCACCGCCTGTCGTACTGACCGCCGCATCGTTCTCACCGCCTCCGTCGCCGCCAGCCTCACGGACGCGATCCAGGCCGCGGAAGCCGCCTACATCCGCGACCATCCCGAGGTCGAGTTCCGCAACAACTTCGGCGGCTCCGGCGCGCTCGCCCAGCAGATCGAGCACGGCGCGCCCGCAGACATCTTTCTCTCCGCCGCCGCCGGCCCCATGAACCAGCTCGACGACAAGGGCCTGCTTGTCCCCGGCTCCCGGCGCGACCTGCTGCGCAACTCGCTGGTTCTCATCGCGCCTCTCCACTCCACCCTCTCCGGCTTCGATCAGCTCGCGGGTCCCGCTGTTCGCTCCATCGCCATCGGCGATCCAGGCCCCGTCCCCGCCGGCCTCTACGCGCAGCAGTCCCTCACCGCGCTCGGCCTCTACAACACGCTCCATCCCAAAATTGTCCTCGCTGAGAGCGTCCGCCAGGTGCTCGCCTTCGTTGAGACCGGCAACGCCGACGCAGGCCTCGTCTACGCCACCGATGCAGCATCCTCCGGCAAGGTCCGCGTGGTGGCCACTGCGCCGGGCCTTACCCACGACCCTATCGTCTATCCCGCCGCAGCCATTCAAATCGGAGCGCACCCCGCCGCCGCATCGGACTTCGTCGCCTGGCTTGCCTCGCCCGCCGCAAGCAGCCTCTTTACGCAGCGTGGATTTACCATGGCTGCACAGTAATGCTCGCCATCGACGCATCGCCGCTTCTCATCTCGCTCGCCACCACCGTCTGCGCAACCATCGCAACCTTCTGCCTCGGCCTGCTCGCCGCCTGGGCGCTCTACGATTCGCGCAGCAAACTCCGCCCCTGGATCGACGGCGTCCTCACGCTGCCGCTCGTCCTGCCGCCCACCGTCGTCGGATTTCTGCTGCTGCTCGCCTTCGGCCGCCAGAGCCCCCTCGGCCGCGCCCTCGCGCACATCGGCGTCACCATCGTCTTCTCCTGGCCGGCCACCGTCCTCGCCGCAACCGTCATCGCCTTTCCGCCGATGTACCGCACCGCGCTCGGTGCACTGGAGCAGGTCAACCCCACCCTCCTCGAAGCTGCGCGCACCCTCGGCGCATCCGAGCCCCGCATCTTTCGCCGCATCCTGCTGCCCCTCGCCGCGCCCGGCATCCTCGCTGGAACCATCCTCGCCTTCGCACGCGCCCTCGGCGAATTCGGCGCCACGCTCATGCTCGCCGGCAACATCCCCGGCCGCACGCAAACT
>JAGWML010000090.1 GCA_028873155.1 Acidobacteriota bacterium | reverse complement strand
CTTCGCGATTGGCGAACTGGATCTTGTCAATCTTGGTGACGCCCTCGACGATGTGCGCGACCTGCTCGCCGAATGCGGCCTGAATCTCTTCGCGGGTAGCCGGGGTATCTTCAACAGCATCGTGAAGCAGACCAGCGGAGATGGCTGTCGCATCCATCTTGAGTTCAGCCAGGACCTCGGCGACTTCAAGGGGATGGATGATGTAGGGCTCACCTGAGGCGCGCATCTGGCCCTGATGATGCTGCACGCAGAACTCCCATGCCTTCCGGATGAGGCCAACGTCCTCAGTGGGACGATTGGCCTGAACCTGTTGCAGGAGGGCTTCAAATCTCTGGGAGATGGCGTCTTCGCCGGGAAGCGGCAGCGGGGCTGAATCTGGTCCTTGAAGGGACGCAGCGGCGGGCAAAGAATCTGCCTTCGGGACGGCCTGCCGGACAGTCGCCATACTTCATTATAGCCGTGTCGCAGAAGACTGAGAACTCGGATTGTGCTGCAATCAAAAGGGTTTCGCAGACTGACTCTGAGAAGGCAACGCTGAACGCGGAATGATGATTCTGCCCTCTGTGCAGGAAAGCCTGAGGGATTGAGTGATTCGAACACGCAGAGGGAACGTTTTGTCAGTGGCGCAGGGACTGTTCGGGCGTGCTCGCAGTCACAGCGGCCAGTGCGTAGCAGGGGAGTACAGTCCCTGGCGGAATGGTGGTCGAGATCGGAGTGATTTATGTTGCATCGCCTTCCCATTTTCGCAACTGCAGTCCTGCTCGCAGCCGGGATGAGCGTCCTGGCGCAGTCGGGACCGAAGGTAGTAATTCCCGTGAACAAGACCTCGCCGGTGGATGGTAAGAAAATGTATCAGGGCTATTGCGCGCCCTGCCACGGAGCGGATGGAAAGGGCAATGGCCCGGTGGCCTCCGCACTGAAGGCGGCGCCCACTGACCTGACGGTGCTGAGCAAAAGCAACAGCGGCAAGTTTCCGAATGCGCACCTGGTGAGCGTTCTTGAATTTGGCTCTGCGCTTCCGGCGCACGGTTCGGCAGCAATGCCGGTGTGGGGCCCGATCCTTGGTAGGATGAACCAGACGAACTCGATGGACAAGCAGCTCAGAATTAGCAATCTGGTGCGGTACATCGAGAGCCTGCAGGTGAAGTAGTCCGCAGCAGCACGACCGCCGGCAGCCTGAAGGAATTCGAACTAAAGGATGCCGATGTCCAAGCCGCGCAAAGACTCGCAGAAGACTCGTCCTGAATCTGGCCTTAAGGTGAGGAAAGAGCCGAGCACTGCGGCGAAGCCCGCCGGCGGCAAGAGCCGGAAAGCTGCAGCCCAGCAGGGGCGGCGAGCCGAACCCAACGAGCGCCAGGTTCGAGCGCAAAAGGGGCATGCAGAAGCGGCATCGCGATTCGGGGCGGTCATCAGACGCCGAGCGTCGGACCGGCTGCGCGCTGGCTACGTGTGGGTCTATGCCGGCGACGTGGAATCTGTGAACGCAGGGGAAGGCCCTGCTCCGTTTCTATTGCCGGTTGCGGATGAACGAGGCCTTCTGCTTGGCACGGCTCTGTACAGCCCGGCCTCGCAAATTGCCTTGCGCCTTGTCTCACGCGAGGCGATCGATGAAAACGAATGGATGGCGCTACTGGAGCGGAGGCTGCGTGTGGCGGTGGCGCGACGTCGACCACTGCTGGATGCGTCGACGGATGCCTGCCGCCTGTGCTTCAGCGAGGCCGATGAGCTGCCGGGTCTGATTGTGGACAAATACGGCGAGCTGGTGATTCTCCAGCTTCTCGTGAAGGGGCTGGATCATGACGCAGTGCGTGGCGTCTGTGCGCGCGTTCTGCAAGAGGAGTTGCAGCCGGCGTCGATTCTCGAACGGCCCGATCCGCGCATGCGGGAGCTGGAGGGCCTGAGCGCCCCCAGCCTCGCTCCGCTCTGGTCAGTTGCACCGGAGCATCCTGTCACCAGTACTGTGTTTCGGCTGAACGGGCTGGCTTTTCACTACGACGCCAATGCGGGACAGAAGACCGGAGCGTTTCTGGACCAGCGCGTCAACTATACCGCCGCTCGCGAATGGGCGCAGCGGCTCGGAGCAACCGGGCGCGCGCTGGATGTGTGCTGCTATCAGGGTGGTTTTGCGCTGCACCTGGCGACGGTGTGCGAGCGCGTGACTGGAGTGGATGCTTCGCGCGCTTCGCTGGAAGTAGCAGAGCGGAACCTTGCTGCAAACCGAAGCCAGATCCGCGCGGAGGTGGACTGGGTGCAGGCCGATGCCTTCGAACTGCTGCGCGGATGGTCCGATGCAGGCGAGCGATTCGATACGATCGTGCTCGATCCGCCGGCCTTTGCCAAGACAAAGCGCGCCGTTGAGGGAGCTGTGCGCGGCTACAAGGAGCTGAATTTGCGGGCTCTGCGCATGATTCGACCGGGAGGTATGCTGGTCACGTGTTCGTGCAGCCACCATGTAGGGTTGCAGGAACTGGAAGGTGCAGTTGCCTCCGCAGCGGCGGATGCGGGCCGGCGCGTTCGGCTGCTGGAGCGGCGCGGCGCATCTCTCGACCATCCTGTCATTCTGAACCTGCCGGAGACCGAGTATCTTAAGTGCCTCATCCTTGAAGTTGATTAAGCATGCGCAGCGGGTCGATGCATGGTCCATCGCGGAAAGATGCGATCGCGCCAGCCCGTCGATGGAGCCTGCAATGGGATGGCCGGGACACTTGCCGGAGGAGCGGGAGGGGTCCGCATCTGTGCAAGCGTCTGCTTGACCTGCGTGCGCAGGTCTTCGACCTCAAAGATGCAACTGCGCAGATACGCTGAGACCGTCAGGCCTGCCTCTGCTGCACGCGCTCTGAGTTCTTTGCCCTCTGCCTCGTCGAGCCGGATGGTCACAGAGGATGACATCCGCATCCTGTGCGCAGAAGGGCGCGAGTCCGCGGCCTGCGACTGCACTCTCTTCTGTTGCGCGACGCGTTGCTCCGGAATGGTGTCACCGGCTGAGTACGCCCCCACTGGCATGGGAGAGAGTGAACGGTTGCGTGTGGCGGAGCGCAGAGCCTGCTCATAGCTGAGGGAGACGACGTCGTCTTGAAAAGGCCCGTCGGGGGCTTGCCCATTCTGCGCGGGGGGACGAGATGTGAATGCCGAAAACATGGCCGTGAAACTGGCTTCACTTGGCGCGCCGGAGGATTCAGCGAAGGTTTGCATGGCATCCAGCTTACGCACAAAGTCGCCGGGCACGAGAGGTTGCAGCGAGGAAGGGCAAGCCTCATTCCCAGTATGAGACGCAGTCCTTACGCCTGCCCAAAATTGAACTCCGCTGGGAAGAGAGAAGTCATGCTGCGGACGGTGCGATTCAGCGATGGTGGACAGCTCAGTGACTTGCCCCAGCCGGACCGGTTTCAGTCCAGAGGAAGGCAAGCTGGTCGGCATCATCCTGGATGCGCTGCTGCAGGCTCACTCCAGCCGAGTGGCCGCCGCCGGTACTTTCATGCAGCAGGATCGGCCGGCCGCTGGAGGACGCAGTCTGCAAGAGGGCCGTCATCTTGCGTGCGTGCAACGGATCGACACGGGTGTCGCTGTCGCCCGTGAAAAAGAGGATCGCTGGATAGGCGGTGTGCGCCTTCACATTCTGGTAGGGCGAGTACTTCAGGAGATACCGGAACTGCTCCGAATGATCGGAGGAGCCGTATTCAGTCGTCGAATGGGAGCCTTGCAGGAAGCGCTGGTAGCGCAGCATGTCCAGCAGGGGATAGCCGCAGACGATTGCGGAAAACAGTTCCGGATGTTGCGTCATCGAGGCGCCCATGAGCAATCCGCCATTGGACGCGCCGATGATGGCGAAGCGATCCGGTGCTGTGTATTTCTCGTCGATCAGGAAGCGCGCGGCGGCAAACCAATCGTCAAAGACATTCTGCTTCTGCTCGAACATGCCCTGATCGTGCCAGTGCTCGCCGTACTCGCCACCGCCGCGAAGGTTGGGGAGCGCAAACCATCCGCCCTGCTCCATCCACCAGGCCCAGCGTGCATTCCATGTTGGCGTCATGCTGACGTTGAAGCCCCCGTATCCGGTCATCAACAGGCGTACCGTTCCGTCCTGTTGCAGGCCCTTTTTGCCGGCGACGAACATGGGGATGCGCGTGCCGTCTTTGGATGTGTAGAAGACCTGCCGAACTTCGTACTGCGCGGAATCGAAGGACGCTTTGGGTTGCGCGAAGATCTCCTGGTGTCCAGTCAGCGTATCGATGCGGTAGAGGATGGGCGGTTGGATGAAGGACTGGAAGCTGAAGAAGCCGTAGCGATCGGTGGTGCGGCCGCGGAGGCTGGAGACGGTCCCAATGCCGGTGGTTGCGAGCGCGCCTCGTGGCTTGCCGTCGAGTGTGTAGACAGCCGTCTCTGTCTTCGCGTCTTTCAGTCGCGTGACATAGAGCGTGCTGCCCACGATGGAAAAATCCTCGATTGCATCGCTGGTTTCGGGAACGATGCTGGTCCAGGCCTCCGGCGCGACGCCTGGATCGGCGCGCAGGATGCGCCCGTTGGGTGCGGCATAGTCGGTTCTTATATACCAGGCCCCTTTGGCCCGGATGGCGGAAAAGCGCGCATCCAGCGACCAGACCAGCACCTCGAAGGGCGAACCGGGCTTGGTCAGATCGCGAAAGACGATGTCAACTCGCCGGGCGGGAACGCCGCGCTGAATGGTGACGACGAGGTAGTGATCGTCATCGGTAATCGTTGATCGCAGCAGATCAATGGGACCGAGAGGCTCGCCGCGGAACTCATGGCCGAAGATAAGCTGGTCCCGCACGATGCGCGTTCCGAGCACATGCAGATAGAGCAGCGAGCCCTGCATGTTGGTGCGTGTGTAATAGAAACCGGCGCCCTCTGGCGCGAAGCTGACTGAACCGTAGAGGCCGGCGGGAAGCGTGTCTTCGAGCGTTTTGCCTGATGTGATGTTGAAGATGTGGATCTCATTCTCGTCTGCGCCGCCGCGCCGCACGCCGTAGGCAATCAGATTGCCGTCGCGCGAGACGTCTTCCAGCGTGAACGATGTGTCGGGGTCGCGGCTCAGTACGGCGGGATCGAGAAGGCGCACATCTTTGCCGGCCCATCCGCGGCGAATGTAGATCGATGCCTGATCCTCGCCGGTCGCGCGTTTGAGGAAATACAGATTCCCCGCGCGCTGGATGGGAAGCGACCACACATCGATGCTTTCCAGATCTTGCAATTGATCGACCACGCCACTGCGCATGCGAACCTGGCGGAAGTAGCGCGCTGTGTACTCATTCTCTGCGTCGATGAAGGCTCGGGTTTCAGGACTCTTTGCGTCCTCAAGCCAGCGATAGCTGTCGGTGACGCGTGTGCCTGCATACAAGCCATCAACCGGATCTGCCTGAGCCACTGGCGGTGGAGGAAGGGTAATGCCACCGCAGCCATGAATGGTCTGGGACCAGGCAACGGTCGTCAGCACTGCAGCAACAACGGCTTGAATCAGCTTTGCCATGTCTTCCCCTGTGCGCCTGCCGAGGTCAATGAGTCCTTGACGTCTGCCGAAGGACGGCAATGCAAGGATACAAGGTGTGCAAATCAACTGTGCGGCGGAGGCGTCTTTTCCGCAGATTCAAACGGGGTTGGAGACCATCCCGATTAGAATCGAGCCAGTGAACGACTCGAAGACAACCGGCGTCAGCCAGGAGACGCCTGCACGGGCGCGGTGGACGCATCTCTTCCGCATACTGCGTCCTTCTCACGCGCATTCTGCGTTCAGCGCGACGGTGGTGCTGATGGTGTCGACGTTTCTTTCGCGCATCATCGGCCTGATTCGGGTCAAGTACATCATGTGGCTCTTTGGCAGCGGCGTGGCCGCCGATGCGCTGAATGCGGCATTCGTCCTGCCGGACATGATCTCGTACTTCCTGGTGGGCGGCGCCGCTTCCATCACGTTTGTCACCATCCTGACCCGTTATCGCGAGACAGGCCGTGAGGCGGAAGGCGAGCGCTCTCTTTCCATCATTCTCAGCACCATGTATCTGGTGCTGGGCGGAGCCATCGTACTGGCAGAACTGCTCGCGCCGCTTTATGTGGCGAAGATGTTTCCCGGCTACGACGCGCAGAAGGCCGCGCTGTGCGTGCATCTCACGCGCATCCTGCTTCCCGCGCAGCTGTGCTTCTTTGCTGGAGGAGTCTTCGGCGCGGTGCTGCTGGTGCGGAAGCAGTTCGCCGTGCAGGCGGTGGCGCCACTGATTTATAACCTGGGAACGATTCTGGGCGGTCTGTTCCTCGTCCGGCAGATGGGCGTTTCCTCCCTGGCGCTGGGAACGGTCGCAGGAGCCTTCTTTGGGCCGTTCTTCCTGAACTGGCTGTTTGCCCGGCGCAACGGCGTTCGCTACAGGCCTATCCTTGACTGGCACGATGAGGGATTGCGCGAGTGGGTGCGGCTCTCGCTGCCGCTGATGGCGGGCGTCTCTCTGGTGACGGCGGATAACTGGATCATTGCGCACTTTGCCTCGCGCATCGGCGGAGCGGTTTCGCTGTTCAACTACGCCAAGCAGTTCTTTACTGCGCCCATGGCGGTGCTGGCGCAGGCAGCGGGTGCGGCATCCATGCCGTTTTTTGCGAGCTTGTGGGCGCGGGAGAGCCACTTTGAGTTTGCCACCGAGGTAGCCGATTCGGTCTCTCGCGTGGCCTGCATGGGGCTGCTGGCAAGCTCATGGATGATCGCACTGGGCGAGCCAATGATTGACCTGGTCTTTACCGGGGGGCGCTTTGCCGGCGCCGACGCACACGTTTGCGCGAGCTACTTCGCTGTGTTCTCGGTGTCGATGTTTCTCTGGTCGGCGCAGGCCATTTACGCGCGGTCGTTCTATGCTGCGGGGAACACCTTTGTGCCCATGGTGGCGAGCACGGTGGTGACGGTCGTGTCGCTGCCGATCTACGCGGCGCTGTTTCATTCGTACGGCGCGATGGGGCTCGCGGTTGCATCGGACCTTGGCATCGCTCTGCAGACAATCACCATCGCTCTGCTTCTGCATCAGCGGCGCATGGTGTCGCTGGCGAGCCTGGACTTCAGCGAGCTGGGCCGATGCCTGCTTACCGCCGTTGCGGCAGGAGGAGCGGTCTGGGTTGTCTTTGACTGGATCGGCGGCGTGGCGAGCCGCACGCTTGCAGAACACCGGCTGCACGGCAGAGTGGCGAATCTGGCCGTCGTTCTGGCTGGATCCTGCCTGTGGCTCGTGGTTGTGGATGTCCTTCTTGCACGGACTGGTTCGGCTCTGCCTCGCGTGGTTCGACGGAGGCTGGGGCTCGCCTAGCATTCCCGTCTCAGCAACAGCACCCCAAATGCAGAAGCTCCCGCAGATGCGGGAGCTTCGTGGCAGGTGTTCCGTGGTGTCCGACCTTCAGGCGGGCTTGGGTGCTTCTGCAGCGGGTCCGTTGGAGGCAGGCGCAGCGGCGGGCTTGGCGTCGGGCTTCTTGATGTCGATGCCGCCCTTGAAGAAAGCACCGTCCTCGATGCTGATGCGCGCAGCCGCGACGTCGCCGGTCAGTGCGCCTTCCGCGCGGATGTCGACGCGGTCGGTCGCGTTGACGTTGCCGCGCACTTTGCCGAGCACCACGATCTCACGGGCATTGATGCTGGCATTCACTTGTCCATTGCGGCCCACGGTGACGCGGTTGCCGGGCAGATTGACGCTGCCTTCCACTTTGCCATCGATGAACAGTGATTCAGAGCCGGTGATTTCGCCTTTGATGAAGAGTCCTTTGCCGATGCTGGCCTGTTCACCTGCGGGCGCGGCCGGACGAGCCGGCTCAAAGGTCGGCGCAGGCGCAGGAGCCGCGGGGCGTGCGGGTTCGGGGGTGGGGGGAGTCGTTGCGGGGCCAGACTGGGTTGGTTTCCACATAGCGCTCAAGAGAGTTCCTTTTCTGTCCAGGTTGGACTGGGTTGCCAAGGCAGGGGCCAATACCAACGGGCCCAAAGACCAGTTTTTTGCGGGCTACCGCGCAGACAAGAGCCAGATTCCCGCATCGGTGTGCATTACGATCCTAGTGCAGTGCGGCGAATCTGTGAATGTTACTCCCGTTATTTTAATCCGTGAGGGGCGGGCTTCGCCCAACCCGCATCGAAAGCTACACTGCCAGGAGCGGCGAACCCTGCCCGGAGGGGTACTCTAGAGCGGATGCACACAGCGTATATCGCACTGGGCTCAAACCTTGGCAGTTCGGCAGGCGGGCCAGCGGAGACGCTCGCTGCGGCGGCGGAACGGCTGGGATCGCTGGGCCATGTAGGGGCTCGATCTTCGCTTTACCTCACGGAGCCGGTCGGGTTTAAGGAGCAGCCGCATTTTTTGAACGCCGTGGTGGCGCTCGAAACTGGACTTTCTCCGCGGAGCCTGCTGCAACGGCTGTTAGCGCTCGAAAGGGACTTCGGCAGGGATCGGACGCAAGTGGTGGCCATGGGGCCGCGCACCCTGGATCTCGACATCCTGATGATTGGCGATTTTGTGCTGCACGAGGCCGGGCTGGATATACCCCACCCGCGCATCGCCGATCGGGCCTTTATGCTGATCCCGCTGCTGGAGATCGCGCCTGGCCTGGTGGACCCGCGCAGCCGGCAAACGGTCGCCGCGCTGCTTGCCGCGATACAAGCCTGCAAGCCTTCGCTCTCAGAGCAAGTAGTGCGCATCACGAACCAAACCTGGGATACGGCCCGATAGAATCGACTGGATGAGTCTTGGTTTTCAGGTTTTGCAGACCACCGAGCGTGGCGGCCGGAGGGCGCAAATGCGCCTGCCGCACCGAACCGTGGAAACTCCGGTGTTCATGCCGGTGGGAACAGCCGGCACGGTCAAGGCGGTGCCGCAGGATGTTCTTGAGACGCTGGGAGCAGAGATCATCCTCGGCAACACCTATCACCTCTATCTGCGACCGGGACATGAGGCCATCCGGCGCATGGGCGGGCTGCATCGCTTCATCAGCTGGCCGGGCGCGATGCTCACGGACTCAGGTGGGTTCCAGGTCTACAGCCTTGCGCAGTTGCGCAAGGTGACCGACGACGGCGTACGCTTCCGCTCGCATCTGGATGGGAGCAGCCATTTCTTCACGCCTGAACACTCGATGGATGTGCAGATCGCGTTGGGTGCCGACATCGCGATGGCCTTTGACGAGTGCACGGAGTATCCGGCCGAGCGGGAGCGCGCGCGGGAGAGCCTGCGGCTCACCATGGCGTGGGCACAGCGTTCGCTGGATCACTTTCGCTCCCATCAGCACGAGACGCCGTGGCAGGCCGAGTTTCCAGACCAGCGGCAAAGCCTCTTCGGGATTGTGCAGGGCGGCACATACATGGACCTGCGCCGCGAGAGCGCGGAGCGGCTGGTGGAGCTGGACTTCGACGGCTATGCGATTGGCGGCCTGAGCGTGGGGGAGCCGCGCCACCTGACGCTCGAAGTCATCTCCGAGGTGCTGCCGCTCTTGCCCAGGGACAAACCACGTTACGTGATGGGCGTTGGCTACCCCGACGAGATTGAGCAGTATGCCAGGCTCGGCGTGGACATGATGGATTGCGTGCTGCCGACGCGCGCCGCGCGGCATGGCCTCTTGTTTACCAGCGAAGGCCGCATGAACATCAAGAACCGGCAGTATGCCGAAGACCAGAATCCGCCCGACCTGGCTTGCGGGTGCATGGTCTGCCGCCGCTATTCACGCGCATATCTGCGCCACCTGATGCAGGCCAGTGAGCCGCTCGCCGCGACTCTGAACACGATCCACAACCTGGCGTACTATCTCGGCATCATGCACCGTGTGCGCGCGAGCCTTGCAGCGGAAGGCTGAGCTGGAACCCTATCGCCACGTCGCGCTCCTTCGACACGTCTACGCAACGGAAGGTCCCGGAACCGGATGCCGCGCCGCATTGACAGCGACCGCCAAGGTGACAGCCGCGCTCAACCAAAGGATGATTCCTGTTCCAAGCGCTGCCCTGGCTTGCATCTGCCCAGCAGGCGCAAGGAACGCGCTCGCCGCAGCCCACGCGACCAAAGCCGCTCCTGTCGCGTAGTGCATCGGATAACGAAAAAGCCGTGCCAGCGGAAACATGTGCAGTCCAACGATGGCTGTTATCGCGGAGGTGATGTACGTATCCATGTGTAGCTTTCCAAAACTCATGACCACCAGGGCGACGGCGATCCATTGGGTCACATTGATCCAGCGAAAAGTGCGGCCCATAGCCGGATCGCTCGGCACACGCGGCCAGCGCTTGGACTGGCGCATCAGATAGAACGCGGTCAGAAACAGGAACAGCATACCCAGCGTGACGCCGGAAACGGTAGAGAAGGTGATTCCTTGTTTAGCCGTGAGCGCCATGAAGAGCCAGACCGCTCCGAAGCCAGCGAAGAACATTGAACCGATTGCCATGCCGCTGAGTTGATTTGCATTGGGGATGTTTTGCATTGCGAGCCTCCTTGGTTTTCTAAGTGCTGATAGCGCCGCCCAGCAGTTGCCGCAACGCCTGTACATACTCGGTGAGCGCGGCGCGCCCTGCTTCGGTCATGCGGTAAATGGACTGAGGCTTGCGCTGCACGAAACGCTTCTCAACCGTCAAGTAGCCGGCTTCTTCGAGCTTGAGAAGCTGCGCGCCGAGGTTTCCGTCTGTGGAGCCGGTGCGGGAACGAAGCCACGTGAAGTCAGCCTCTTCCACGCCGGCAAGCAGCGACAGGAGTGCCAGCCGAAGCTTCCCGTGAATCACCGGGTTTAACTCTGGCAGCTCAGGCATGGCTCGTCCCCTGGTTCCCTCTTTGCAGCCTCCGTCTCCGCGTTTCGCAGATCATGGCGTAAATCCCGAAGACGATCTGGCAGCAGAAGATGGCGGCCAGAAAGACGACAGCGGTTGTGCTCTCCGAGGCGAAGCAGGCAGTGACCGCCGCGGCCCACCAGACGACGGCGCAGGTAAACTGCATTTTCCATTTGAGGATAATGCTGGAGGTGGCGTTGGCCGCGCCCAGCAGGGCGCCGACGATGGCCACCGAGACGTGAGCATCGAGTCTGCGCGTAATTCCGAGAGACATCATGATGAGAAAGGTCGAGATGCCCATGGAGATCCAGATGGCCATCATGGCGCGTCCAATCGTGGTCCCAGGGCGCTTGCCGGTGCTGCGCGAGGCCAGGAGACCCGTAAGCACGCCAGCGGCAGTCATTGTGACAGGCCAGGCCAGCGAGGGGTTGCCCCAGCGGGCCCAAGCGATGGCGACATAATAAGCCAGGCCCCAGAGAACGAAGGTCCAACCCCAGCTCTCGGTGGTGCGCCGGCCTTC
>JAGWML010000089.1 GCA_028873155.1 Acidobacteriota bacterium | reverse complement strand
TGGGTCTCTGCCAACTACCGAACACCATCGCGGTTCGGCAGGGCAAGCGCTAGTGACTGCAAAGAGTATGAGCGCAAGTGCAGTACGCTTGCTCATTATGCCCTCGCAAGCACTGATCATATCTCCTATCCCCTGTGCGCTCGTTTGACTTCCCCCGCCCGCATTGCCGACCATAACCTTTCGGGGTTCTGGCGTCGCCGGCCCATCAGGGGGAATCCGCATGAAAGTTCTGATTCTTGGTTCCGGTGGCCGCGAGCACGCTCTGGCCTGGTCAGTGCGACGCAGTCCGCGCGTCACAGAGGTCGTCTGCGCGCCCGGCAATGGCGGCATTGCCCAGGTCGCCCGCTGTGTCCCCGTTTCGCTCAACGATCTCGACGCGATGGTGCATCTCGCTGAAGCGGAACGCCCCGACCTGACCATCGTCGGTCCCGAACTGCCGCTTTCTCTGGGCATTGTCGATGCCCTCCAGCAGCGCGGCTTCCGCGTCTTCGGCCCCACGCGCGAGGCGGCCATGCTCGAGACCAGCAAGGCCTTCGCCAAGCAGTTCATGAAGCGCAACAAGATCCCCACCGCCAACTACGCGGTCTGCTCCAGCGCTGCCGAGATCGAGAAGATGATGGATCGCTTCCATCCGCCCATCGTCGTCAAGGCCGACGGCTTGGCCGCCGGTAAAGGCGTCATCATCTGCACTTCGCGCAATACGGCACTGGAAGCGGCACAGGGCCTCTTCTCCGGGGCTCTGCTTGGCTCGGCAGAGGCTCAGGTTGTGCTGGAAGAGTTTCTCGAAGGCGAAGAAGTCAGCTTCCTCTGCCTCTCCGACGGCAAGACTGTCGTGCCGCTCGTCCCCGCGCAGGATCACAAGCGCATCGGCGAGGGCGACACAGGCCCCAACACCGGCGGCATGGGTGTCTACTCCACCGACTCGATTCTCGAACCACACATGACCGAGTGGATCCTGCACCACATCGCCGAACCCACCGTGCGCGGCATGGCTGAGGAAGGCGTTCCCTATCTCGGAGTCCTTTACGTCGGCCTCATGATGACCGCCCGCGGCCCTGAGGTGCTCGAGTACAACGCCCGCTTCGGCGATCCGGAGACGCAGGCTATTCTCGTGCGTCTTGAAAGCGACCTCGTCGATGCCATCGACGCCTGCGTCGACGGCACGCTCGCCGACACCGAACTCCGCTGGAGCCCGGGTGCTTCCGCCTGCGTCGTCGCCAGTTCCGCCGGCTATCCCGGCAGCTACAAAACCGGCTTTCCCATCTCCGGTCTTGCCGCCGCGGCGCAGGTGCCCGGCGTCCAGGTCTTTCATGCCGGGACCTCCGCTCGCGAGGGTCAGATCGTCACCGCTGGCGGCCGCGTGCTCGGCGTCACTGCCGCGGACGAATCGCTGCGGCAGGCGCTGGATCGTGCCTATCAGGCCCTCGGCGAGGTGCATTTCGACGGCATCTATTTCCGCCGCGACATCGGACACCGCGCCCTCAAACCCAAAGCGCAGCAGGAGGCATGATGGCAGCAGCAGTCTCACTCGACGAACTTCTTGCATGGTGCGACGAGGCCGCCGCGAACTGGCGCTCCCACTTTGATTCCAATCCTTCGCAGCTCGACCTGCCCTGTGACATCGGCGGCGCCGCCACCGTGCTGGCATTTGTGCGCCATGTCTGGGGAGTTGAGTTGCGCTGGGCGCAGCGCATTGCCGGCCTGCCCATAACCGACCGCGATGCCACGCCCACCGGCCCTCTTGAAGCTCTCTACGCGCTGCATACTGAGGCAATCGCAATTCTGCGCGCCGCTCTGGGCAATGCCGGTTTTGATTGGAATGGCGTGATCTCGCTCGAGTTCCCGTGGCTGGGGCCCGGCTCGCATGATTTCTCGCGCCGCAAGCTCGCCGCCCATGCGCTCCTGCACAGCCAGCGACACTACGCGCAACTGGCGACGCTGCTCCGTCAGGCCGGCCATCCGGCCGCGGTGCGCGGAGATCTGCTCCTCAGCTCTGCGCTGCGCTAGATGCCTGCCGCGGCCTGCGGTGTGGCTCCCCGGCTCGGCTGCTTTTGAAAGCATGAGCGGCACAGCACAGGCCTACCTTGTGTCGGCTTGAACGGAACGGTCGTGGACATCCCGCACTCTGAGCACGTCGTCCGCGTCTCCGTTCGCGCGCGCCCTCCACTGCCGGCAGAGCGCTTCGCCTTGCACTGTTTGCAGCGCTTCGGGTCGTTCGTGAATTGTTTGTCGTGGAAGAACAACTGTTCGCCTGCGGTAAAAACAAACTCCGCACCGCAATCCACACACTTCAGCACTTTATCCGTGAATTCCATGGCCGGATTCCCCAGAGAGAAGGGAAAGTCGTCGAAATCGGCCAAGAACTTCAGAACGATGCCGGTCCCGTTTCCCTGTCTTCGTGTCGCATTCCACAGCAAGGGCCCGGGCCGCAAAAATGGTGCGGCGAATTACTGGATGGCTGGCTCAAGCGCCAGTCCAAGTTGCTCCCGCCTGAGGGAGGGTGTGACAGAGCGGGGAATCAGTTGAAGCAAATCGGGACAGGGCGCTCCGCGATAAGAACTTGCGCCGCGGCTCCTTCTGCTGCCCGCGGCGCCCGGAGCGGCGCCTGTCTCGATGGTGTTTCTGTTGTTAGTCCTGCTCTTTGCGAGCTTTCTTGCGATTCCGCTTGCGCGCCAGTGCTGCTTTGACGCGGCGCTTCTCACCGGGCTTCAGATAGTAGGAGTGACGCTTTACTTCCTTGATGATGTCCTCCTGCTGTACCTTCCGCTTAAACCGGCGTAGCGCATTTTCGAGCGGCTCGCCATCCTGCAAGCGAACCTCTGCCAAAGGGTCCCACCTCCAAACCTGCCAAAGGGGCGTCCCTTTATGATACTGGAAACTCAATCGATTCCGTCAATCTTCCGGCACTTTTCTTTGCTGGGGGCTACCCAGCCTGCGCCCGTTCGAGCGGATCGCGTGGCATCTCCACCAGCCGCATCTCAGGACTTGCCGAGCGTCCATGAAGGTTGTAGGCCTCTGCAACCTTGGTGGAATGCTGATTCTGAGCCAGATTCCCTTAGACTGCAAGCCTGGAGGGAATTATGGCAACCAACGCTTACCGGGCCGCATACGAAGAGGCAGACGCGGAACTCATGCAGATCTCCAAAGAAGTGGAACAGTTGCGCTCGCGCCAGAACCAGATCGGCAAACTGGTCGACGCCCTGAAGTCCGTCGCTCTCGACGCACCGTCCGCCGCCGAGCCGCAGAACCGCGAATGGGCAACCCGGTAGCGGCGTCACCGGTCGCCGGCCCGGTGCCGGCGTACTGCATGACAGACCTAGATCAGGACTGATTGGCGAATTGTGGAGCGTCCCCGACGCTGCAAGCGCTGCGTCCCTGATTACCGCTGTTGTCCCGATCAATCAACAACCAGTTTTCTCGATGACAGGCCCCGGCTAGCGGTCGACTCCGCGCCGGGTCGCCTCGTTTCTGTCGCTGGAGGCATTCGCGATGGTGGCGGATCGCCGCGGCGTCATGCTGGCGCGCTGCCTCCATCTCCCGCTCAAGCCTCGCGAACCATGCATGCCTTAAACTGGATTTGAGGCATTTCTTGCCATGATTCGCACCTACCAGGGGCATACGCCCCGTATTCCAGCCACCTGCTACGTGGATCCCTCCGCCCAGATCCTTGGCGACGTCGTCCTCGGCGAGCACAGCTCCGTCTGGATGAACTCGGTTCTTCGCGGAGACGTGCATTCCATCCGCGTCGGCTCCAATTCCAATGTGCAGGACTGCGCCGTGCTCCACGGCCAGCGCAATCTCTACTCCGTCCATGTGGGCGACTGGGTCACCATCGGCCACAACGCCACCGTCCACGGCTGCGTGGTTGAAGACGAATGCCTTATCGGCATCGGCGCGTGCGTGCTCAATAACTCCCGCATCGGCTCCGGCTCCATCATCGCCGCCGGCGCCGTCGTGCCCGAAGGCACAATCGTTCCACCCCGCACGCTCTGGGCCGGAGTCCCCGCGAAGCAGCGCCGCGAACTCGGCGACAAAGACCGCGCCCTCATCATCGAGTATGCCAAAAACTATCTCGATTACGTCGCCATCTATCTTTCCGAAACCAGCAAGTAGATGAAACAATAAGAGTTGTTCCTTAGTCTTCCCAGGAGCTTCATGACCCGCATCGCCTCTGCCCGCCTCCCGCGCTCGCGCCATCTCGCACTCGCAGCAGCCATATTGCTGGCGCCTTCCTCCGCCTGGTTGGCAGCCGCCCAGTCATCGTCGAGCGACCCCGTCCTGGCTGGCGCATCCTCGGCGCAATCTGCACCCGCGCAGTCCTCATCCACAGATCCGATTCTGCCCGACGCGCCTCAGGCTCAGACTGCGCCAAAGGACTCCTCAAGGAATCAGGTCACCATTATCGGTTCACCGCGTGCCATTCTCCGCGACCAGCTTGCCATCTGGACCAGTCCTGCTCACATTCACGACCGCGATCTTGCGTATCTGGTCCCGCTCGGCCTCACCACCGCCGTCCTCATGACCACCGATCACCAGGTCATGTCGTCTTCCCGGCTCCAGAACACCTCCCTGAATAATCACGCCGTCGACGCCTCCAACGGCCTCGTCGGCGGATTCGTCGCCGCGCCGGTCATCATCTGGGGCCTCGGCCACATCCATCAGGACGACCACGCCACTGAAACCGGCATCCTCGGTGGCGAAGCCATGGTGGACAGCATCATCGTCGAACAGGTGCTGAAGATCGCCTCCATGCGCGAGCGCCCCACCGTCGATAATGCGCGCGGAAAATTCTTCCAGACCAGCGCAGGCATCGACTCATCCTTCCCATCGAGCCACAGCATGGTCGCATGGTCCTCCGCAGCCGTCATCGCGTCGGAATACAAAGGGCCGCTGACTCAACTCACCGCCTATGGACTGGCCACGGGCGTCAGTCTCACGCGTGTCCTCGGCCGTCAGCATTTCCCATCGGATGCTCTGGTCGGCAGCGCCGTCGGCTGGATGATCGGCCGCTACGTCTATCACAAGCACACCCAAGCCAATGAGTGATTGAGCCTCTGCCAGAATGCAGGCACTCTGCTGCTGGGGCGCGGCCGCTGCATCCCCTTGCCTTGACTGCACTTCTTTTGCCTCCATAAAATTAAATAGTCGGTGTTCCAGCGCGCAGGATAGACTGCACTGAATCAGGTGCGCGGCACGCGCACGGGCGATTTGCGCCCAGCGCCGTCACGCAGGGGGATTCCAGCCGCGTTCGCGCGGGCTGGGGAAACAGGGGAGCGGAACAGATGCCTGAAATTCGCGTCAGTCCGCGAGAGCGGCTGGTTCTTACAGCCATCATCGAGCTCTACATCGCCACGGGCGAACCCGTTGCCTCACAGGCAGTTGCGCGGTACTTCGCCAACAAGGACGGCCTCAGCTCCGCCACCCTTCGCAACGTCATGTCCACTCTCGGCGAGTCGGGCCTGCTCGATCAGCCACACACCTCCGCCGGCCGCGTGCCCACTCCCGCTGCCTTCCGCTACTACGTCGAGCAGATTACCCGCGCCGATGCTCCGTCTTCGCGCATCGGCGTCGCCTCTGGCTCCAGCACTGATTCCTCTCCGCTCAGTGAGCAGCGCCGTGGCCAGATTGAAGACTCCTTCACCGGCATCGCGACCAGCGCCGAATATCTCGAGCGCACCTCGCACGTCCTCGCGCTCATCTCCAGCGGGCTCGGCGTTGCGCTCGCCAGCTCCACGGCTTCACAGGTTCTCGAGCACATTCATTTCTCGCGGCTCTCGCAGGGCCGTGTTCTGGCCGTCCTCGTCACCCAGGCCGGCGCCGTCTTTGACCGCCTCCTCACCCTCGACCACGAGCTCTCGTCCGTCGATCTTGAAACCGCAGCCCGCTATCTCAATGAGAACTTCCGCGGCTGGCCCATCGAGCGCATCCGCGTTGAGGTCGCCCGCCGCATGGACGCCGAACGCGCCGCCTGCCACCAGATGCTCGCCTCCATCGATGAGCTCTGCCGTAAGGGTGCGCTGGCCCCGGCCGAAACCGCGCCTGCCATCTACGTCGATGGCATGGCCAACCTCATCGCCGCCGAACTCGACCGCGAACGCCTCCGCCAGATGCTCCTCGCCCTTGAAGCCAAACAGCGCCTCATTGACCTGCTCTCCGCCTACGTCGATGGTCGCCAGCAGGAGGTCCGCGTCGTCGTCGGCCTCGATGAAGCCTCGCCCGCCATGCAGGACCTCGTCCTCATCGGTGCGCCCGCGCGCCTCGGCGGCGGCAACCTCGGCGCCGTCGCCGTCATCGCGCCGACCCGCATCCAGTATCAGGAGATGATCCACGCCGTGCGCTACATCGCAGGGCTCTCCCACCGCCTGCTGGACCCGCCCGCCCAGTAACCTGCGCCCCGGCAGCATGTTGCCGCATCCAATTCGTGGTACCGTAAACGAGCCTGGGACAAAATCGAGGCAGTCCTGCAGGTCTGCGCCATGGCATTGCCAGCCGCGGAATTTATCATGGAGGAAGAGTACGAAGGTCTTTCGGAGTATGCGTAAAGGAATGCCCCATCATCACAAAGCAGAAGCGACGCCGCCCGATCTGGATCTGGGCGCGACGCCCCAGGACGCCGCAACCGCCGTCGTCGAGCCCGACACCTCCACGCCCGTCCAGCCCGAACCCGCTGCCGCTGCGCCTGAGCCGGCGCCTGTCAGCCGCGCCGAATTCGACCTGCTCAAGGCCGAGCGCGACCAACTCATTGACCGCGTCGCCCGTCTGCAGGCCGAGTTTGAAAACGCCCGCAAGCGCGCCGAGCGCGAGCGCCAGGACTTCAAGGATTACGCAACCGGCAACGTCGTCGAGCGCTTCCTGCCTGTCCTCGACAACTTCGAGCTTGCCCTCAAGGCCACCGGCTCAGCCGATCAGCTCCGCTCCGGCGTCGAGCTCATCGTCAAGCAGATGGAAGATGTACTCCGCCAGCTCCAGGTGCTGCCTGTGCCCACCGTTGGCGAGGAGTTTGACCCGCGCCACCACGAAGCGCTTGGCTCCGTCGAGCGAGACGACCTGCCTGACCAGCACGTCGCAGATGAGATTCGCCGCGGCTACAAGCTCCGCGAGCGCCTCCTGCGCCCGGCGCTGGTGCGCGTGGCCTCCAACCCCAAACAGACCAGCGAGTGAGAAGCCAGACCGACGTGAGCAAAGCCGACTACTATGAGGTGCTGGGCGTCTCCCGTGATGCCAGCGATCAGGAACTCAAAAGCGCCTACCGCAAGCAGGCCATGAAGTATCACCCTGACCGCAATCCGGGTGACCATACCGCCGAAGAAAAATTCAAAGAGGCCAGCGAGGCCTATCAGGTCCTCAGCGACTCAGACAAGCGCGCCGCCTACGACCGCTACGGCCACGCCGGCGTCAGCGGCGGTGGCCCCGGCGCCGGCTTCAGCGGCTTCTCCGGCAGCGTCGATCTCGGCGACATCTTCGGCGATCTCTTCGGTGAAATGTTCTCGATGGGCGGCGGCCAGCAGCGCCAGTCGCGCCAGCGCCGCGGCGACGACCTCCGCTTCGACCTCGCGATCGACTTTGGCTCCGCCATCTTCGGCAAAGAAACCGAGGTCAAGCTGCGCCGCTATGAGTCCTGCACCACCTGCAAAGGCTCCGGCAGCGCCTCCGGGCGCGGACCCAGCACCTGCCCGCAGTGTCAGGGTCGCGGCCAGATTCGTTACCAGCAGGGCTTCTTCTCCGTCGCTCGCACCTGCACCGCATGCGGCGGCGCAGGCGCCATCGTCACCGACCCCTGCCAGACCTGCCGCGGAGAGACCCGTGTCACCAAAGAGATCAAGCTCAACGTCAAGGTCCCGCCCGGTGTCGAAGAAGGCACGCGCATCCGCTACGGCGGCGAGGGCGACGCAGGCCGTTCCGGCGGCCCCTCCGGCGACCTCTACATCGTCCTCTCCATCCATCCGCACGATTTCTTCGAGCGCAGCGGCTCTGACCTCCACTGCGTCATTCCCATCAGCTTTCCGCAGGCCGTTCTCGGCGCTGAAATCGAAATCGAAGGCATCGACGGCAAACTCACCATCAAGATTCCCGAGGGCACGCCGAGCGGCAAGGAACTGCGCGTGCGTGGCCGCGGAGTTCCGCACCTCAACGACAAAGGCCGCGGCGACCTCGTCGTCCAGGTCATCGTCCAGATTCCCAAAAAACTCACCCGCGCCCAGCGCGACCTCGTCGCGCAGCTCAGCGAGTCCATGGCTGTGGACAACAAGCCCACCTCGCCCGGCCTGCTCGACAAGATGAAAGACCTCTTCAGTTAATGTTCTGAGCATTAAGGTTCGTAACGCAAATACCGATGTCATCCTGAGCGAAGTCTGGCGCGATTTCAGCGCCAGACGGAGTCGAAGGATCTGCGGTTGCTTTTCAGCGAACTGCTCGCTCAACACGCGCGCCGCTGGCACGACGCAAAGAAGCACGGCCTGGTCGGGTGAGAAGTAAGAGAAGGATTTGGTGGAGCTGAGCGGGATCGAACTTGAGCCGTTTTGCGGGCGTCTGAGCCCGCAGGCGAAATCCTGAACGGGCGCGCAGCGCACGTGAAGGACCTCGGACCAAGACAGTTTTTGAAGGATTTGGTGGAGCTGAGCGGGATCGAACCGCTGGCCTCCTCGTTGCGAACGAGGCGCTCTCCCAGCTGAGCTACAGCCCCACGGGTGACTCTCTTATCTTATCAGCGGCCGCCCATTCGGGAAAGAGCAGGGAAGTCATGCCCCAGCCCCTCACCGCGCAAACGTGAAGATCCCGCACACATCCGTCGAGTTCGCCAGTGCGTCAACCGTCAGCGCGGGCGCCGTATCGCCGGAGAAAAGCGCGACTCGCAGCGTCTTGTCCTCCACATACGTCACCATCCACTGTGTGTCTTCCGTGCCGCAGAGCGTATTGTGGTGGGCAAACTTCTGCTCCGCAGGCACGCGCAGGTGGAACAGCTTGCCTGCGCCGCCCGCATCCGGCTCCGCATCAAACACCGCCGCATCCTCATCTGCCGTCAACGTGCGAATCTCCGCAATCGGATAATTCTCCAAGTTGATCGTCACCTTCGTTGCGGAAAACGAAAGATCTCCCGTAATCGCATTTGCGTTTGAGCTCGCCGCACGCCAATAGCCCTTTTCTTGTGCCGCGCCAACTCGGGAACTCGCAAGCATTGCCGCCATCACAGCCACCGCCGCCAGTCCCCGTACCCTTACCTGTCTCATGTTCTGAGCATCGCACCCTGCAAGAGCCTCGCGCAAATTCGGTACGCGATGCATTGCGTCGTCACTCGCCTTCGTGCATCTCTTCAAACAGTTCGCGCACATACCGGCGAGCCTGTGCCAGCGCCTTGTGTCCCGCGGCGGTCGCCACATACACCTTGCGTTGGTGGCCGTTGACCAGCCGTTCCGTGCAGCGCAGCCATCCACGCTGCTCCATGCCGTGCAGCAGGGGATACATCGTGCCAGGGCCCAGCTTGTATCCGTGCCGCGCCAGCTCCTGCATCATCCCCAGGCCAAAGATCGGCTCTTCCGCGGCGTGGTGCAGCACGTGCAGGCGCACCAATCCCACATACAGCTCCTGCCTCTTGCCGAACCTGGCCTGATTTCGTTCCATTGCTTTCTGCAGTGGTGCAGCCTCGCCTCTATCTTAAGCAATCGCTCCGCGCAGCAGCCCCATCACAACAGGTCGGCCAACGGAGGAAAGGTCAGCAGCAGGCTCAGAATGAGCAGGACGATCGCCGCTGCGCCCACGCTCGGCAGATTCACCTCGCGCCGCCGCCATCGAACCTCCAGTGCACCCCACGCCAGCAACCACACAACAACAGCCGATGTCGTCACGCCGGACAGAGGCCCCGTGGGCCGGTAAAAGATCATCAGCCGTTGCATCGCCGGCATCTTGTCCGCCGCAAGGGCAAACCCCGCGACCGCGCAGACTCCAATTCCTGCGGACAGCACTGCGGCAGCGCCAGAGCCATTGGGAATTGGGCGCAGAGAAGATTTCAATTCTCTCTCGTCGTTCATTGTGATCCTCCATGCAGCAGTTGCACGGCGCTGCCGCCCCGCACAGGCGCGTGGCTGGTGATCTCCGCGCCCCAGAACCCCGCAATGCCCGCCGCAACCATTGAGGCCAGCACAAAACCTAGCACCATGCTGCGCAGGAGCGGCTGGTTCCGCAGGTCTTTCCCGTAGCGAACGCAGACGGCCAGCGACATGGTGATCGCGATCGGCGTCAGCCACGCAACATGCTCCTTCCATTCCATGCCGATGGAGTGCCACCCCGCAGTCGCGGGGCTCGCCAGCAGAAGCCGTTGCGGGTACCGGCTCAGGTCGGTCGCTCCAGCCCCAGGCGCCGCGCGATACCACGGATACACAATGTATGTGCCGCTCAACACCGCCAGCCATGCCAGCACCGTCATCGCGCCAAGGTACAGCTGCATGAACCATTCGTCTGCCGCCGTGACTGCGCCCGCCGCCGACGGCGCATACCGGCGCCAAAGTTCGACCATCGCTCCCGTGCAGCCCAGCAGATAGAGGCCGCCAAATCCCACGCCGTGGACCATGCTCCAGAACTCGCGCGTTGTCATTTCCATGGTATGTGTTCCTGCTCCAGCCTCACTCTGTCACGCGTCAGAACCCGCTCCTGTGCGCCGACTGCCACGGCAGGGCCTGCTCGTTCTCGGGCCTCTTCTCGTCTTTGCCCCACGTCCAGTACATCCCCACGTAGGCGTAGTTCTCCGTCTGGCCCGCGATGGAGTGGCCATAGCAGAAGAGAAACTGCTCATTCGGATTGCGCTTGAAGTGGTAGTAGCCGCCTGCATCCACCATCGTCGAGGCCTGCGTCTGCGGCGTCGCCACGCCTTCGCCGCCGTGCGAAAAGACCTCTGCACCCAGCTCCAGCCGCTCACTCAGCTCGCGCTTCACCAGAAATCCGCCGTAGGGAAAATCGTGATAGTCCTTCTGCGGCACCACCGTCTCTCCCGCGCCGCCGTCCACCAGCCACTTGCCAAAGTTCTTTTGCAGCCAAAGCGGCATCCTGTACCAGACCTTGCCCACGCCCAGGCCCTTGTCATAGTTGCCCGTCGGCAACTCGAACATCGTGAACGTGCCAACCTGCGGCACGTACTTCGACTCCTTGATCAGCGCCAGCTTCACGCCCAGCTCTGCGTCGGTCAGCCCAAATGCCGAAGGTCCCGTCCCCGCAGGCGCGTAGATGGCGTTGTTCGACGGCGCAACCACTCCCCATGGCAGAATCGCGTGGACCTGGACGCGCGGCGCCGCGCCCCAGTTGAACTCGAAGGCCGGCCCATTCGAGTCCATCT
>JAGWML010000088.1 GCA_028873155.1 Acidobacteriota bacterium | reverse complement strand
TGGCGACGACGGGCGGCGTGATTGACGCGGGGTATCGCGGCGAGATTCTGGTGCTGATGACGAACCTGGGCGAAGGTGCCGTGGTGTTACAGGCGGGCGAGAAGATCGCGCAGATGATTCCGGTGCCGGTGCGGACGGGCGCGGTGGAAGTGGTGGAGACGCTGGAGGAATCGTCAAGGGCGGCAAAGGGATTTGGCAGCTCGGGGCGGTGAGCACGTGAGCGGCGTGGAGGGGTGGCGTGCGCCGGGCTTGCACATGCTTGTGGATTCTGCTGAACTGGACGGGGTTCAGGTGCGGGAGGTTCATATGCGATCCACTCACCTTGTTCTGATCGTGCTGTGCGGAGTTGTCTTTGGGCCGTCCGGTGTCGCGCAAGTAATGACCGAGACAGTGCAGATCAATAAGACGTCGGTGCAGGCCTTAGGGACGAAGGGCAAGGGCGTCAATCCGCTTTCCGCGCAGGGCACGGAGGGGGCGGCGCCTGCAGCCGACGCGGTTCAGATTGCCGACGCGCCGCGTGCCCTTCCGGACTGCGGGTGTGCGGCGCAGCCGGTGTTCTCAATCGGTTCTGGCGATGCGGCGGCGGGGTTTGAGGTAAGCATCGCGAGCGCGACAAAGGACGCGGCGATCTATTACACGACGGATGGTTGGACGCCGACGACGGAATCGGCACGGTACACCGGGCCGATTCACGTTGGCGCGAGCGTGCATCTGCAGGCGATCGCCGTTGAGCCGCAGAAACTGCCAAGCGCCATTGCCGAGGCGCGTTATGTGGTGTCTGGAGCGGGGCCGTTGCCGCAGAGTGTCGCAACGCCGGATGGGGTTCTGCGTCAGGGAACGGAGCTGCGCCTGGTGACCCATACCGATCTCCGGTCAGACGAAGCGCAGGTGGGGGACCCGGTGGCGCTGCAACTGGACGAGGATGTGATGGCCGGAGGCACGGTGATGGTGCCGAAGGGGAGTGCGGCGACTGCGGTTTTGACGCGTGTGGAGCGAGCCGGGCCGAATGGCAAGCAAGGCGAGCTGACCTTTCAGGTGCAGTCGCTGACGGCCGGAGATGTGACGGTCCCCCTGGCGGCAACGCTAACACTGTCCGCGCCGGATCCGGAAGCGGCGCAGAGGCTTGCAAACGCGTCCCAGGTGCATGTGGCGGGTGCGCTGCCGCGAGGAGAGGACGTGGAGATTACGCCCGGTATGCGGCTGACCGCGCGGGTGAGGGCCAACACGGCCTTGAAGCGATAAGGCCAGCGGCCGGCAGGGTGGAAGTTCGGGGCGGTGCGGAGCGTTTCAGTTCAGGCATAGCGCAGGCAAAGGAAGCTGGCGATTTTGTGGCCCAGCGGGGCCCGCGAAACCTGCCGTGAAAGGCGCGCCGGCGTCGGAACTGCCCAAGGCTCCCTGGCGTATCTCTCAAGGAGAAGAACGCCCGGTTGCGGCCTGTCTCACATCTGGAACGTCGAAGAAAAGACGGAACGATACAGGCTGCACGCTGCTCGGTGCCGTCCTAGCGTGGATTCCCGGCGGGACGGCAAGGCTTTTGCGTACACTGGGGAGACCGGCCGACAAGTTCAAGCACGAGCGCGGCTGAGACGGGAAAGCCCGATTTATGGAATTTCTGGAAGGTGTGAAGCTGGCTCTGCAGGCGCTGTGGGCCAACAAGATGCGCAGCATCCTGACGCTGATCGGGGTGGTCATCGGCGTGGCGTCCGTCATTACGGTGGTGACGCTGACCAACGGTGCAAAGGCGTTTGTGACGTCGAAGATCAACACCTATGGCGCGAGCGTGGTGACGATCAGCAAGATGCCGCAGACCTTCATCACGATCGAGGAGTATCTGGAGTTCCAGAAGCGGAAGGACGTAACGTACGACGACTACCGGACGATTCTGGCAGACTGCAATCTGTGCGTGTCAGTCGGCGCGCAGCGGACGAAGACAGGCGGCGTGGTGTATGGGAAGCAGTCGACGACGGATACCACGATTCGCGGCTTTACCTGGACAATGCCTGCAATCTCAAACCTGAACATCGTGCTGGGGCGCGGATTTACAGAGACCGAAGACGAGCACAGCACGCACGTGGCGGTGGTGGGCTCAGACATTGTGGACAACGTGCTCGGGCCGGGCGATCCGCTGGGTAAGGAGCTTCGCGTGGACGGCGTGCCTTATCGCGTGATCGGCGTGGCCGAGCCGCAGGGGAAGATGTTTGGCCAGAGCATGGACAACTGGGTTGCAGTGCCGCTGACGGCGTATCTGGCTGAGTACGGAGCGCACGATTCTCTGGACATTTTTGCAGACTCGGGCGGCGGGGGCGCCGTGATGGAGGCCGTGCAGGACGAACTGCGCACGATTATGCGCGTGCGGCGCCACCTGAGCCCCGGCACGCCGGACACGTTTACGGTGGACACGAGCGCGACCTTCCAGAACCTGCTGGGCAACATCCTGAACAACTTTGGCGCGGTGGTGGTGGCGATTGCCGGCATCTCGCTCGTGGTGGGCGGGATTGTGATTATGAACATCATGCTGGTGAGCGTGACGGAGCGGACGCGGGAGATTGGCGTGCGCAAAGCGCTGGGTGCGCGACGGAAGGACGTTCTGCTGCAGTTTCTGATCGAGTCAGCGACGATGTCGCTGGTGGGCGGGGTGATCGGCGTGATTGGGGGAGTTGGGGTAGCGAAGATCATCACGCTGATTGTGGCGTTCCCGTCGGTGGTGCAGGTTTGGTCGATTCTGGTGAGCCTGTTTGTGGCTACGGCGGTGGGCTTGTTCTTTGGCGTGTATCCCGCACATAAAGCAGCGCAGCTGGATCCGATTGTGGCGCTGCGGGCGGAGCTATAACGATGCGACTGAGCGACTCAAAAGAATCAGTGAAGCTGGCGCTGGACACGCTGCGCAAGAACAAGCTGCGTTCTGCGCTGACGATTCTGGGCATCTCCATCGGCATTTCGACCGTGATCTTGATTTCGTCGGCCATCAACGGGCTGAATACCAACATTGCGCAGTTTGTGAATTCGCTGGGGACGAACGATCTATGGGTGTTTCGTTTCGAGCCGTTTGGCAAGCGGCCCACGACCGAGGAGCTGAACCGCAAGCAACTGACCTATGACGACGGCATTGCGATGCGGGCGCTGCCGCATGTGGTGGCGGTCGATCCGGAACTGACTTCGCAGAATTTTCAGACGGGTCTCGGCGACGTGTCGCTGAAACGCGGCAAGTATTCGATCCACAATACGATCCTGAATGGCACGACCTCGCAGGTGAAGGACACGGTAGACATCGAGATGCTGGAAGGCCGGATGTGGACCGATGACGAGGAGAAGCGCGCCGCAGATGTGGTGGTGCTGGGACACGACTCGGCGGAGGATCTTTTCCCGAACGAGTCGCCACTGGGTAAGGATGTGGAGTGCCGGGGCGACATCTTCACGGTGATTGGCGTGCTGGATAAACAGCCGCAGCCGTTCGGCAGCGGACGCAACACGCAGGACAACTCGGCCTATTTTCCGCTGGCCACGTTTCATAAGATTCACCCGGAGATCAAGGATTATTGGATTGTGGTGAGGTATGACGACCAGGCAAACAAGGGACTGGTTGTCGAGGAAGTGAGAGATCTCATGCGCGTGCGGCGCGGTTTGCGCGCCAACCAGGACGACAACTTCGCGATCTTCGGGCCGGACTCACTCACGCGGTTGTGGAACCAGCTGACGGGCGGACTGTTTCTGTTCATGGTGGCGGTGTCGTCTGTGGGGCTGATGGTGGGCGGCGTGGGCGTGATGAACATCATGCTGGTGAGCGTGACCGAGCGGACACGCGAGATTGGTGTGCGCAAGGCGATTGGCGCGACGAAGAAGAATATCCTGCTGCAGTTCACGCTGGAGGCGGTGACGCTGTGCATGGTGGGCGGGATTGTGGGAATTCTTGCGGGGTCGGTGTTTACGCTGATTCTGCATTACGCGGTTTCGTTCCTGCATGCGGCGCTGTCGGCCACATGGGTGATCGTGGCCTTTATGGTGGCGTGCCTGGTGGGACTGGTTTTCGGCATCTACCCCGCGTGGAAGGCGGCGTCGATGGACCCGATCGAGGCTCTTCGCTACGAGTGACGGCGAAGCTGCAGGCTTGAGGGACGGGGTTGTGTTCAGCTAGGAATGAGGAGTCCGGAAGGGACTCACACCTGATGGAATCTTCGATCTGCCGGCGCACCTTTCTCCGCAATGTTGCCTTTGCCGCCGCTGCCACTGCGGCGCCTTCCCTGCCCGCGCAACCGCGCGCCGAGAGCGGTGGGACACCGCCGATCCGCCTGGGCATTGCCAGCTACACCTTTCGCGAGTTCATGCGGACGCAGCTCATCGCGGATCTGCGCGAGCTGCGCACCGCGGGCCTGAATGCGAAGGATGTAAAAGACCATCTGCCCATGGACGCCGACGACGAGGCGCGCGCAACCTTCGACTACCGGACCAATGGCATCCACGTGCACGCGGTGGGGACGGTGTACTTCCCCAAGGATGAGGATGCGGATATTCGCGCGAAGTTTGAGTACGCGCGGCGGGCGGGAGCGAAAGTGATTGTGGCGGGCGATCCGCTGCCGGAGGCACTGCCGCGGATCGAGCGGTTCGTGCAGGAGTACGACATTCAATTTGCGATTCACAACCACGGACCGGAGGACAAGATCTACCGCTCGCCGCTGGATGTGCTGAAGGCCGTGGGCCAGATGGACCGGCGGATGGGCTGCTGCATCGACGTGGGGCATTGCGCGCGCGCGGGCGTGGATGTGGTGGAGGCGATTCACGCGGCGGGACCGCGGCTGTTCAACGTGCACATGAAGGACCTGGCGGACATGAAAGAGAAAGAGAGCCAGGTGGCGGTGGGCCAGGGCAAGCTGCCGATACGGGAGATTTTTCAGGCGCTGATCGCGATCAAGTATGCGGGATGGGTGGATCTGGAATATGAGATTCACGGCGAGGACCCGATGCCGGGCGTGACGGAGAGCTTTGCTTACATGCGCGGCGTGCTGACGGGGATGGGCTACGCGGCGAACGGGTGACGACGCGAGGCAGGGTGGCGGTGCTTTGCTGGAGCGGCTCAGGCCGGCGCGAGCTCTGTGGCGACTGAACGCGCGACGGTGATGACGCTGATGTCGTCTTCCTGGCCAAAGATTTGTGCGGCATGGGCGACTTCGGCGGCGGTTCCGGATGCACGGAGGAGTTCGCGGACGCGCTCGAAGCCGAAGAGGTTGCCTGTGGCATCGGTGGCCTCCGCGATGCCATCTGAGACGAGCACGAGCTTGTCATTGGCCTGGAGTTTGAAGTTCATGACTGAGGGCTCGGCGGTTGCGATGATGCCGAGTGGCAATGCGCCCTCCATTGCGAGGGGCTCGCCGTTGAGATAGGGCGGTAGGTGCCCAGCGTTGGCGAGGGCGACGCTGCCGTCGCGGTCGATGCGCAGCGCAAGACAGGTGGCCTGGGCGTCTCCACGGCCGATGAGGCGCTGGTTGAGCGCCTTGAGAATCGCGACAGGTTCCCTGGTCCAATCGACCGTCGAGCGGATGGCCCCGACGAGCAGCGCGACGAGCATGCCGGCTTTGAGGCCCTTGCCGGTGACGTCGCCTGCGACGATGAGCAGACTGTTGTCGGTCTCGTTCGGGATGATTTGAAAGAAGTCGCCGCCGACCTCGCGCGCGGGGCGGTACTCGCTCTCGATGACGAAGCCCGGATGGTGGATGCGCTGCTCGGGCAGGATGACCTGCTGGACCTCCTGCGCCTGCTTTACATCTAGTGCCATTTGACGCTGGCGGCGGATCGACAGCAGCAGACGGCGCAACAGCAGCAACGCGATCGCTGCAGACAGCACCAGGTCGGCAGCCTCGCTATAAAAAACAACACTGCCAAAAGCGTAAAAGGTTCCGTGCATGTGCAAGCTGATCAGTTCGCCCTGGAATTGCTCGAACGCCATAAGCACCACGGCGGGAAGCACCAGCCAGCCCTCTTTGCCCTGTACGCGAATCCCCTTGCCCACAATGAACGCAAGCAACACAAGCAGCACCAGCCGCACCGCCCCCGATGCCGCGTGAAACACCACGCCCGGCGAATGAGGCATGCCGTAGAGCAGATTTTCTCCCAGCAGTTCGAATACCATGTCCAGTACCGTCAGCGCGGCAATAGCCTTGAGCATCCACCTCGGGCGGCGCAACTGAAACCATTTCCACCACATCGTTGCCCAAACGCCAATAGCAAGCGGAGAGGCAAAGACTTCAAGGGCCAAGAAAAACTCTCGAACGCTCACCAGTCGGGTCCAGTTCGCCAAGGAAAAGACGAATTCATGCAACATCGCCAACATCAACGCGCCGGCTACCCACAAATACACGCGATCGGAACGGTCAAACAGCATCAGGCTTGCGGCCACCGTGGTCAGTAGAAGAAACACCCCACTCAGGAACCCAGAGAACGCATAATGCCGCACCAGTTCCAACCATTCCAGATGAGCCTGCGTTGCGATTGAGCCGCTCTCGCCCAGCAGCGGTGCATAGTGGAATCCCCCCGTGAACGGATGATGCGAAAGCCGTATAGGGCTCATCCACACACGAAACGCCAGCACTTGAGTGGCCGGCGCTGCGAGTTCGTTGCCGTTGGGTCCGGTCCGGGCCACCGTGGGGGATTGCGGCAACACATGCATCGCGGGCTGCGGGAAATAGACCACCGGCAACTTCCCGTCGCGAAACCTGCCCATGCTGCCCACCAGTTCTCCCTGCGCGAAGAGTTGGTAGCCGTCATCCACCCCGTTCGTCACCACCGCCAGCCGCTCTCCAGGCTCCGCTGCCGCCAAAACGCGGATGCGGTACCACGCGTAGCCCCAATAGCCAGGGTGGCCCTTGGCGGTCCAGCCCTGAACGTATGCGGGATCAGCGAGGAAGGGATCCACGATGCCCGGCTGCGGCGTGAGATCGACCGTCTCCCACTGCGAATCGTCAAAGCGGGGCTCGGCCCAGAGCGGGTTGCCGGTTTCGGGGTCCATGGGCGAGTCGCCGATGTGAAACTTCCACGGGCCGTAGAGCGGAACGATGGACTGACCGAGCGTGATGATCGACGCGCTTTCCGGCTGCGTGGAGGGAACTGCAGTTTGCGCAGACAATAGGCTGGGGCGGCACACGAAGAGCGTGAACAGCAGCGAGGTGAGACGAATGTGGCGCGCCATGGGATGACCTCAGGGCC
Organism: Acidobacteriota bacterium; assembly: GCA_028873155.1. Classification (GTDB taxonomy): domain Bacteria; phylum Acidobacteriota; class Terriglobia; order Terriglobales; family Acidobacteriaceae; genus Telmatobacter. Next base: position 4,181 of record JAGWML010000088.1, on the reverse strand, counting down.
GGGGATGCCGCTGCACGCACTATATACAAAGGCTGCTGCACCTGGGCGAATTTCCTGGATTCGCATGTCAGGGCATGGTGCGCGAGCGGCGCGGAGATTGCAGTCGCGCGTCAGAGAGTTTGGAGGAGGAAGCGGCAGGCGCAGTGTTCAAGCCTGGGCGTGTGCAGCGAAGGTTTCAGTCGCTTGCACGCGGCTGCCTGTGAGGCGAGGCAGCCGCGCGAAGAGTGCGACTCCGAGTGATCGCGGAGCGGAAGCGCGCTAGAAGAAATATCCGATCTGGAAGCCGATGGAGTTCTCTGACATGGAGGACTTGACCGGCTGCAGCGGCAGGTTGAAGAGCGTTCCATCGGTGACGCTGTTCTGGAACATATGCATGAGGGCCTCGGTGAGGCTCCAGCGCATGGGCAACTTCTGTGTGGCGCCAAAGGTCATGCCGGTGGTGACGATGGCGGGCATGATCAGGTTGGCCTGCATGTCGGCGGATTTGATCGGATTGCCGCCATAGACGAAACCGCCGCGCCACTGCATGGACTTGCCGGTGTCATACTGGGCGCCGATGTTGCCGACCCATTCGTTCTGCCAGTGCAGGGGTAGCGAGACGAAAGACGTTCCTGTCCACGGGCCATGGACGTTGAAGTCGTTCATGGTCTTGTGCCAGTTGATCCACTGGCCTTCCGTGCTGATCAGAAGTTTGGTCGTGGGGTGGAAGGCTGCGCCGAAGGCGAGCTGCTGCGGGTAATTCAGACGGGCGCTGTAAGTGCCCGGACCGCCCTGGACGCCGACGGGCTGCATGCCCTGCGACGTGACCTGAACGCCGGTGGGAATGAACTCGGAGGTCTCATTCCAGTAGACCCGGGTAAACAGCATCTCGGATTTGTACGAAGCGCCGAGGGTGACTTTGCTGTTGCGCTTGTAGAGAACGCCGACGGTTGCGCCGACGCCATAGGCCCAGGAGGGACTGCTGAGATTGAAGCCCTGGCCACCGAAGGTCTGATTGAAGGAGATCTGCTCGGCGCCGCCGTCGAGAGCGAGACCGACGGCGAGCTTGTCATCGAACTTAAAGGCCACGGCAGGGGCCATCTGCATGAAGTTGAGGCTGCTGTACGCCTGGATGGTCCCCATGGGTGTGTTGGGCTGCAGGTAGTTGACGCCCATGCCGGAGGTGCCGTAGATGCCGCCGCCGAAGTAGATGTTGGGCTTGAAGGCAGGAGCGGACCAGCCCAGGGCCGGCGCGACATAGACGTTGGTATTGCTGCCGACGTTGCCAAAGCCAAAGTTGGCGCTGCGCAGCGGATTGAAGATCTCGCCGGAGAACGCGGTCTGCGAGGCGAGCCAGGCCAGACCGGCCGGATTGCTGATGGCGGTCATTGGATCGCAGGGGGCCGCCACCACCGCGCCTGCCATGCCCATGGCGCATTGGCCCACACCGATGAACTGGTAGCCGTTGGTGGCGTGAGCCGCTGTGCTCGTGGCCAGCAGTGCCAGAACGGACAGGGTCCACTGCAGCAATCCGCTCCAGGGGCTTCTTGTGTGAATGATCCTACGTCTTTGCGTCTGCATTGTTCTCCTCAATTCCGCATCTGGGCGGCGTTCTTTCATGGAGCGATGTGCCGCAGTGCATAGCTCCGACACAAGGTGAAAGCACGCTGCGTGCCAAGCACGGAAAAAGATGAATGCACGGAAAATATGGGCGTTCAGCAGCGATGGAGAGGAATGTTGGAACAGGATGTTGCAACACAACGCGGCACGATGAAACACAACGTAGCAGCATCTGCGCGGTGACCTTCAATTGACCCGATTGTGATATGCCCGACTGCGTTGACGCTGGATGGATGCAGGGGTCTAATAGACGAGGACTGCCTTTCCTCGGCAAGGAGGAGAGAGGTATGAGCCATCCTTCTGCGCAACTGCTGTATTGGTCGCCGAGGATTCTCGGCGTGGCCTATGCAGCGTTCATCAGCATCTTTGTGCTGGATGTCTTCAACGAAGCGCAAGGCTTTCTGCCAACTCTGGCCGCTCTGGCGATCCACCTGATTCCCACGTTCATCATGGTCGCTGTCCTTATCGTCGCATGGCGCTGGGAGTGGATTGGCGCCGGGATCTTCACGGCGTTAGCCGTCACCTACGCATGGAATGTACTGCCTCAACACATCGTCTGGGCTTTGGGAATTGCCGCGCCGCTGTTGCTGATTGCCGCGCTATTCTTTGCCAACTGGATTGAGCAGCCAAAGATCCGCGCGGCGCTCTGATCGCCGACACGCGCTGGACGCTTCTCAGAGCAGGGGCAAATCGGCGGAGAAGATATTGAGCGGGGTCACGCCTTGCTGCCGCAGGCTCCGGATGCTCAGACTGTCGTGCCGCTTGGCCAGCCGGTGGCCGTTGTGATCGACAACGAGCTGGCAATGGAACCACGCGGGAATCGGATATCCCAGGGCGCGATAGAGCAGAATCTGCCGCGCGGTGGACTTGAGCAGGTCAGCGCCACGGACGACTTCGGTGACACCCATGGTGTTGTCATCCACCACGCATGCAAGCTGGTAGCTTGGCATGCCATCTCGGCGCCACACAACAAAATCGCCAAAATCAACCCCGGCCACAAAGCGCTGCGGCCCCAGGTTCTCATCGTGAAATTGGATGACCTCGCCGTGGGGAACGCGGAAGCGCCAGTTGAAGTCGTAGGGGTGGCCGTCTGGAATGGGCGGCAAAGGGTTGACCGGGCGGCAAGTGCCGGGATAAACGGGCTCATCGTCTGCGTCGCCAGCGGAGCTTTCGTGAGGGGCAGCGATTGCAGCGGCGAGATCTTTGCGTGAGCAGCGGCAGGGATAGAGGGAGCGGCCCAGCAAGAGGCGACGCCAGGCGTCAATGTAGGTTTCACGCCGCTGGCTCTGAAGGTAGGGCTCGCAGGGACCGCCGATGTCGGGACCCTCATGCCAGCGGATGCCGAGCCAGAGCAGATCTTCAATAGCGGCGCGGGCGTACTCGCCGCGGCTCCGATCGGGGTCGAGGTCTTCCATGCGCAGAATCAGGGTGCCCTGCGCGTCGCGTGCGCGTTGATACGCCTTCCAGAAGGTGCGCGCATGGCCGACGTGGAGATAGCCGGTGGGCGAGGGCGCAAGGCGGCCCCGGTAGCCGGAGGCCGGTGCGGATGGGAAGATGCGGGTCACGCTGGTTCCAGTGTACTGAGGATGTTCAAGTGGCACGAGAGCACGTTAGTTACAATAACGGGCATGATTGGACGACCGGCAGCAAAAGAATTTGACGCCTTTTTCACGAACTATGTCGGAAAGGTGGCTGGGGACGACCCCCTGGCGGCGCTGCGCCGGCAAATGGAAGAGTGGGTGCCGGTGCTGTAAGCGGTCCCGGCCGAGCGGACACTCGAGAGCTATGCGCCGGGCAAGTGGACCATGCGCCAGGTGCTGCATCACGTCGCCGACACGGAACGGGTCTTTGCCTTCCGCGCGCTCTGGTTCGCGCGGGGGTTCACGGGCACGCTGCCGGGCTTTGATCAGGATGTGGGGGTCGAAGGAGCGCAGGCGGATAGGATTGCGTGGGCAGCGCTGATTGAAGAGTTTCGGCGCGTGCGGGCAGCGACAATTCCCCTATATGAGCATTTGCCCGCCGAGGCGTGGATGCGCGAGGGCGTGGCCAATGAGAAGAAGATGACAGTTCGCGCGGTGGCGTTCATCATCGCGGGGCACGCCGAGCATCACCTGAGGATGCTGCGGGAGCGATACCTGAAGTGATGCCCGGCGGCGCCGATCTTTACTGGCTCTTTGGCCGTAGTTGCGACTCGCTTTGTGCGCCCAACTCCCAGTGCGCGGGGATGCCCGTGGGCTTGTAGACGAAGGTGTCGCCGGTTTCTTTGCGCAGCTCTTCGAGGCGGGCCTGGAGGTGCGCGGTGATCTGCTCATAGCCGGGCTTGCCGTAGAGGTTGGCAGCTTCGTTGGGGTCCTTCTCCAGGTCGTAGAGCTCGTACTCCTGCGGGTCGAGGAAGAAGTGGATGTACTTGTAGCGCGCGGTGCGGACGCCGCGGCAGGGGCGCACGTTCTCAAAGCCGGGATACTCGTAGTACTCGTAGAGCCAGTCTTTGCGCCAGGCGATGGGTTGGCCTTCGGCGAGCGGGAGGAAGCTTTTGCCTTGCATCTCAGAGGGCACGGGCAGGCCTGCGATCTGGAGCATTG
>JAGWML010000087.1 GCA_028873155.1 Acidobacteriota bacterium | reverse complement strand
GCGCATTTTGATCCATCAGCCGTCCATGGGCGGCCTCAGCGGTCAGGCCACGGACATCGATATTCATGCCCGCGAGATCCTGCGCATCCGTGAAATCACCAATACTCTCATGGCGAAGCACACAGGGCAGTCGCTGGAGCGCATCGAGCGCGACGTGGAGCGCGACTTCATCATGAACGCGCACCAGGCCAGGGAATACGGCATTGTTGACGAAATCATAGACCGTCCACGTTCGTAACGTGGCGGAAGGGCCCCGCTCGAGGCGGATTTGCAATAAGATAGTCGTTAGGGAGCCATTTCACCATGAAGACGCGCACGGGACCAGATGAAGCGCTGCGTTGCTCGTTCTGCCACAAATCGCAGGATGCCGTGGCCAAACTGATCTCGTCGCCCAGCGACTACCCGCGCGCTTACATTTGCGATGAATGCGTTGCTGTCTGCAACTCAATCCTCGAGGATGACCGCGGCGAAACGCATCCCACCACTGCGGCTGGCCACCTGCCCAAGCCGCAAGAGGTGAAGAGCTTCCTCGACGACTTCGTCATCGGCCAGGACCAGACCAAGAAAAAACTCGCTGTAGCCGTCTACAACCACTACAAGCGCGTGCAGATGAACCGCATGCGGAACAACGAGGTTGAGCTGGCCAAGTCCAACATCCTCCTCATCGGCCCCACCGGCTCCGGCAAAACGCTTCTGGCGCACACACTGGCCAAAATGCTCGATGTGCCCTTCGCCATTGTGGACGCAACCACCCTCACCGAGGCTGGCTACGTCGGCGAAGACGTTGAGAACATCATCCTCAAGCTGCTGCAGGCTGCCGACGGGGACGTGACCCGCGCCCAGCAGGGCATCATCTACATCGACGAGATCGACAAGATCGGTCGAAAGGATGAAAACCCATCAATCACACGCGACGTCTCCGGCGAAGGCGTGCAGCAGGCGCTGCTAAAGATTCTTGAAGGAACTGTGGCCAACGTGCCCCCGCAGGGCGGCCGCAAGCACCCGCATCAGGAATTCACCGCAGTCGATACCACCAACATCCTGTTCATCTGTGGCGGAGCCTTTGTCGGTCTCGAGCGCGTCGTTGGCCGCCGGGTCGGCAAGAAAGCTCTCGGCTTCAAGACTCCTGAGGCGGAAGCCGAGGCCTCCGCAACCCGCGCCCACCGCGACACTGAACTTTTGCGCAAGACCGAGCCACAGGACCTCATCAAGTATGGCCTTATTCCAGAGTTTGTCGGCCGCCTGCCCGTCGTAGGCATCCTCGATGAACTCGATGAGGCTGCGCTGGTCGACATCCTCACCAAGCCGCGCAACGCGATCCTCAAGCAGTACCAGCGTCTGCTTGAATACGAGAATGTCCGCCTGCACTTCACGCAGGAGGCGGCGAGCGCCATCGCGCGCGAGGCACTCTCCCGCAAGGTCGGCGCGCGCGGACTGCGGATGATCCTCGAAGAGCTGATGCTCGACCTCATGTATCACCTGCCCAGCAACAAGAAGGTCCGCGACCTCGAAATCACCAAAGATATGGTCGAGCGCCGCGATCTCTCGCTCTGCCTGCTCGAAAAGGCCGGCTAACGGAAGCTCTTCGTTTAAGCTTCAAATCAGCGAGGGCATGCCGCACGGCATGCCCTCTGATTTTGTGCTGTACGCAGACCACAACACCTGGGTCACCGCCCAATGATCAAAGTTTCGAGTGGTGTCCGTCGCAGAACGGCTGGTTCCCGGTATGCTTGCAGCCGCATAGGTACACAGTCTTTGTTTCGGTCGCTTCAAACTTCATCGGTGTCATGCCGGTCCCTTTGTGGCTTCCGTCGCAGAAGGGCTGGTTCGCGCTGTGTCCACACGCACACCAGTGATAGCTTTTGCCCGCCTCCACCTGAACGGCGTAGGGGCTCTTTTGCGCAATAACGGGATCTGCCATGCAATCGTTCTCCTCGGAAAAGATTCACGTGCTCTGCGATTGTTACTCTACCATTCCCGACTTCACGCGGTTACACTTCCGTGCAGAGCGATTCTGCACCACCCTCGCCCCAATTCCCTATCCGCTGTACAATCCCAACAAGACCCGCCGATTCCACCTTGAAGCGCAAGCCGTCTTGGCGCGTCTAATATTCAGGTATCCCCAATGACTGCACAGCGAGAAAAGACAGACGCACGCAAACTTCCCATGATGCCCATCCGGGACATGGTGATCTTCCCCTACATGATGACCCCGTTTGTTGTGGGCCGGCAGTCCAGCGTGCGCGCACTCGAAGAAGCTCTCAATGGCGACCGCAAGATCTTCCTCGCCACCCAGCACGACGCATCAATTGATGAGCCCCACGCCAAAGACATCTACCAGGTTGGCTCCATCTGCAACATTGTGCAAAGCGTCAAAATGCCCGACGGCAACATCAAGGTCCTCGTCGAGGGCGTCGAGCGCGCAAAGTCGATTGAAGTCACTGACCGCGACGGCTTCTTTGTCGCTACCGTCCGCACAGGCAAATCCGACTTCGAGATGACGCCCGCTCTTGAGCAACTCATGCAGCGCGTCACTTCACTCTTCGAGCAGTACGTCAAGCTGCAGCAGTCTCTCAACTACGAAACCATCATAGCTTCGGTCCGCATGGACGAGCCAGCTAAGCTCTCCGATACGATCGCCGCGAACCTGCAGATCGGCATTGAAGAAAAGCAGGAGCTGCTCGCCATCTTCGATCCCGCCTCGCGTCTCACGCGCATCGCCGACGTCCTCGACATCGAAATCGAAAAGCTGGACCTCGACCGCAACATCCAGTCGCGCGTCAAACGCCAGATGGAGCGCGCCCAGAAAGAGTACTACCTCAACGAGAAAATCAAGGCCATCCAGAAGGAACTGGGCCGCGGCGAGAAGAGCGAGTTCGACGAGCTGCGCAGGAAGATTGAAGCCGCTGGTATGCCCAAGGATGTGCTGGAGAAGGCCATCCAGGAGCTCAAGAAGCTCGAAGCCATGCCGCCCATGTCGGCCGAGTCCACCGTCAGCCGCAATTACATTGACTGGCTACTCGCCGTGCCTTGGAAGAAAAAATCAAAGGAAACGCGCTCCATCGACTTCGCCGAAAAGGTGCTCAATGAAGACCACTACGGCCTCGAAAAGATCAAAGAGCGCATCCTCGAATTCCTCGCCGTACGCCAGCTCGTCAAGAACCCCAAGGGCTCCATCCTCTGCTTCGTCGGGCCTCCGGGCGTGGGCAAGACCTCGCTCGGAATGTCCATCGCCAAGGCCACGGGCCGCAAGTTTGTGCGGCTCTCCCTCGGCGGCGTGCGCGATGAGGCTGAGATTCGCGGCCATCGCCGTACCTACATCGGCGCCTTGCCCGGCCAGATCATCCAGCACATGAAGCGTGCCGGCACCAAGAATCCTGTCTTCCTGCTCGACGAAGTCGACAAGATGGCCTCGGACTTCCGCGGCGATCCCGCTTCGGCGCTGCTTGAGGTGCTCGACCCCGAACAGAACACCACCTTCCAGGATCATTATCTCGACGTCGATTACGATCTCTCGCAGGTTCTCTTCGTCGCCACGGCCAACGTGATGCACACCATTCCTGCTGCCTTGCAGGACCGCATGGAAGTGCTGCGGCTGCAGGGCTACACAGAGCATGAAAAGCTCGAAATCGCGCGTCAGTACCTCATCAAGAAACAGCGCGAGCAGACCGGCCTCAGCGAAAAGAACGTCGTCTTCCAGGACGACGCCATTCTTGAGATCATCCGCAGTTACACGCGCGAAGCCGGCGTGCGTAATCTCGAGCGCGAGATCGGCAACGTCTGCCGCAAGGTCGCTCGCCGCATCGTCAAGAAAGGCGCGAAGCACAAGGAAGAGGTGACCGCGGCCAATATCTCGGAGTTCCTCGGAGTGCCACGCTTCCGCGAATCGGAAGCGCACGAGAGGAGCGAGATCGGACTGGTCACTGGCCTAGCCTGGACGGAAGTCGGCGGCAGCATTCTCTCGACTGAAGTGCAGGTGCTCGACGGCAAGGGCAAGCTAACCGTCACCGGCCAGCTTGGAGACGTCATGCAGGAGTCCGCACAGGCAGCGCTCAGCTACATTCGCAGCCGCGCTCAGGCGCTCGGCCTCAGCCGCGAGTTCTACCGCAACCTCGACATCCATCTGCACGTGCCCGAAGGCGCCATTCCCAAGGACGGCCCCTCGGCCGGCATCACCATGGCCACCGCGCTCGCGAGCGCTCTTACGCGCATCCCAGTGCGCCGCGACATCGCCATGACCGGCGAAATCACGCTCCGCGGCAAGGTCCTGCCCATCGGCGGACTCAAGGAAAAGCTCCTGGCCGCTCTGCGCGCGGGTATCTTTGAGTCCATCCTGCCCAAGGCGAACGAGAAGGATGTGGCCGAGCTACCGGACAACATCAAGAACTCCATGAAGCTCCACTTCGTCGACACCATGGATGACGTGCTGGCACTCGCTCTCGAAGGCCCGCTGCCCACGCCCATTCCGGCAGAAGCAGAAGTGCTGAGCTCTGTACCTGCTTCAGAGTCCGGCCCCAGCTCTGTGGCGCGGCAGTAGTGGCGCGCCAGAGCAAGTCCACCATGCGCTACACCACTCAATTCCTCCTCTCGGCGATGGCTGCGGCGCAGTTTCCTGCGCCCTCCGTGCCGGAGATTGCTTTTCTTGGCCGCTCCAACGTCGGCAAGTCGAGCCTGCTGAACGCGCTCGTGGGCGACAAGGCGGCGAAGGTTTCCTCCACGCCGGGACGCACGCGTGCCATCAACTTCTTTTCCCTGCTTGGCCCTGACCACAGGCAGAAGAAGATCTTTGCCGACCTGCCCGGCTACGGTTACGCCAAAATCTCGAAGTCCATCTCCGCTGGCTGGCCCGCCTTCATCGAGCCCTATCTGGCAGAGCGAGCTACGCTGGGCCTCTGTATCTGTCTCGTCGACTCCAACATCCCTCCGCAAGCCAGCGATCGCCAGCTGGTGGACTGGCTGCGCAGTGTGGGGCGCACTTTCGCGGTCGTCGCGACCAAGGTGGACCGTCTTAACGGCAACGAACGCACGCGCAACCTCTCCGCCATCAAAAAAGCAATGGAGTTGGAAGAGATTCTTCCTGTCTCAGCCAAGACCGGAGACGGAGTCCGCGCTCTGTGGGCACGCATCGACAGCGTGCAATCCGTTTCGAGCGAGGGTTAACTCCCGATCGTCTCCGCGGCAGCAGGAAATCGTCGCTCGGTACATCCTGCTGTATCGCAGATGCGAATCGTCACCGGTACGGCAATTTCTTGCCGCTCGACCGCCTGCCCCACACGCTCAGAAAAGCTTGCCGCAAACTCGGTATCTGCCGTCACCATCCGTTCGCCCCGCGCCATTCGGCCCAGATAGCGAGGCGCCAGGCGCAGCCAGCGTTGCGCCTCGGCTGGTTTGCCCGAAAGGCACTCCGCAGCCATCGCGTCCAGCCCGGGCAGCCAAAGGGCCGGTGCCGCCGCAACATGCCAATTAACCAGGACACCATGCCCTCGTTGGGCAGTGCGCCGCTCCAAAATCACTTCCCGCATCAAATCCGGTGCAACGCCTCGCTCTTCCATTTCGCGTTCCAGATCGTACGGTTCAAGCGCCACACACACAGCCACCGTCTCGCGCTTACGAATCTCGTTCTTCAGAATGCGCACAGCCTCGTCGAGCGAAGTCACAAGGAAATCCACTACTCCATCTCGAATAGCCTGCTTTTGCGCCGCAGGATCTGCGGTCGCGGTCAGAGTCGCTGCTCCTGCAACATTGCCCGCCACGACGAGCGCACGGCCCGCCTCGTCCAGCACTCCGGCATACAGCAGATTGCCTCCAGCCGATGATCCCCATTCGCCCGGATTGATATCTTTGCGCGGCACAGCCGCCAGCAGCGCCCGGTAGTGGCGCTCCACCTCCGCGAGGAACGCGCAAGCCACCGGAAGCCCCTGCATGCTGGTTGCCAACTCCACTCGCTCTCTATACTTGCCGTCAGGCCTCGCAGGCTCTGCCGCTTCAGTCATTCTCGCGCCAATTGCGCTTTCTGACGTAGACAACAAGCACGCCCTTCTGGGGGTCGATTCGTATCTGGTCGGCATCCTTCTGCTTCACGCAGTCATTCGGAATGATGATGCCGCTCTTCAGAATGTCCGCGATGGGATACCAGGACTCAGCCGACGAGTTCTTCTGCTTGGCCACATCGCAATTGATGTAGTATTCCATCGCATTGTCATAGGTAGCGTGCACCGCAATGACTTTCGCATCAGCCGGCACACGCACCTCGATGCTGCCGTCGTCATTCTGATGCTGCCAGTCGCTTGACGTTTCCTTCCGATGATCGAACTGAACCAACACATTCGACGCATCGGCATTCGTGCCCGTTTTTCCATCCAGGATGCGCACAGTGATCGTGTTTCCCTGCTGAGCACTCAATCCGGCGGCCGCACTAAGCGAGACGACCGACGCCACCACCGCGCACACGAAACCTATCTTCATCCGACCTCCTGCCTACCAGGAAGAATACGGCTGTCCATCGGATCCTGTCTCCTGCGATCCCGAATGCACATCGTCAATTCCCGGTTCAGTCTGATCCAGTGAGTGCAACGAATCGCTGGTGTCGGTTACCCATGTGTCCACGCTCTTCGTCATTGGGTCTGAAGGGATGCTGCGCAGGTAACCTTCCTGCACAAGATCATCCAGCGACTGCGGCGCCTTCTGCTTATCCATCGTGTAGGAGTCAATGGCCGCGCGCATCACGCTCAGGTCCTCTTTGAGCACGGCTTCACGGGCAGACTTGATGGCGCCGATGAAACTGGGCACGGCAAGCGTCGCCAGAATGCTGATGATCGCCATCACGATCATCAACTCCATGAGCGTAAATCCCGCCTCGCGTTGGCCCCTCTTGCGCATCTTGTTTCCTACCAGTCTGAATACTTCGTTCCGTCCAGCCCGGTTCCGATGGACTTTGAGTGCACGTCAAAGACGCTCTGCCCTCCGAATGAATCCGAGCTTGGGTCGTCCTGCATCGAGCGCAGACCCCAATCCGCATTGCCTGTCATCGGGTCCACTGGAATCTTGCGCAGGAACTTCACCTTTTTGCCCTGCACATCCACGCCATTCACCAGTGTCTCCAGATCCGGCGGGTAATTCTGGCTGTCCAACTTCGTCTGAAAAGCACCCTTGTCCGCCGCGTCCTTGTAGTGGTCAATGGCGTCGCGCATCTCCCACAAATCGCGCCGCAGTTCGCGCTCTTTCTGTCGCTTCACCTGGAACTGCGCCACGGGCACTGCCGCAGCCGCGAGGATCCCCAGGATGGCGACCGTCACGATCAGTTCAACCAGCGTCAGGCCCAACTCACCCAGCACCCTTTCGGGATTTGATTCACGCACGGCCATGCCACCCTACTTCGCCACAATTGTGGCTTGTCCTCCCTGGGCCTGCACCACCTGACCGGCGCCATTCATCGCGCCCGGCCGCGCAATAGTGATCGTTGACTCGCCGGGCCCTTTAGGCTGGAAGGTAAGCACACACACCACGCCGGCTCCATCGATTCCATTAGCGCCCGGCGGACGCGCGGCATTGATTGTCAGCGTCCCCGGCCCATCGTCGCGATGGACCAGCGCGACTGCCTGCCCGTCCCGTCCCAGGAAATCACCGTTGTCCACATTCATCAAGGTCAGCCGGGTAGCGTCATATTGAATCTGCAACGGGGTTGACGCGATGTTCGCGGCCCCGCTGATCACGATCGGCACCTGGAAGGTTGAGCCTGCCGCAACCGGCATGCGCGGCGGCACAAAGGCGAAGCGCAACGGCTCCGCGTTGCTCTGCGCAGGGGCACTGGCAGCCGCGGGAGCAGTTTGCGGCCCTGCGGGGGCAGGCGAGGCCGGCGGCTGCGGCTCGGCTGCAGCGCGAAGCTGCGCCAGCGCCGCGTCTCCCGCAGCCTGTGCGGTCTGGCCCGGCACGGTGCCTACTGAAGCACTTGAACGATTGGCTGCACTTGCCTGAGCCGTTGTTGCTCCGGGCAGCGGGCTCACATTCTGACTCACGTGCCGCAGTTCGATATTCTGGCCCGCGCCTGTGTCGATTGACCGCAGATTCACATCCGTCAGTAACGGCGAGCGTACGATATGCGGCACCAGCAGGAAGACAATTTCATCATCTGTTTTGAGGTGGTCCATCGAGCCAAACAGGTATTTCAGAATCGGAATCGAACTCAACCCCGGAATGCCCGTCCAGTTCTGCTGATCCTGCTGATTCAGGATGCCGCCGAGAATGCTCGCCTCGCCCTCGCGCAGCCGGATGGTCTGATCGCTCGTCTTCTGGGCAATGATTGGTTCCGTCACACCGGAGATCGTTGTGCTTCCGCTCTCCGAGCTCACTTCGATCTTCAACTTCAGAGTGACGTCATGGTCGTAGTGCACCGTCGGCGTCATCTCGATGTTCACGCCCACATCGATGTATTGAAATTGGGTCTCTGCCATCGGCGTAATCGCAGCCGCTGCTCCAATACCCGAACTGAATGATCCAGTCGCGATCGGAATGCGCGAACCGATCTTCATCGTCGCCTTCTGCGCGTCCGTGCAGCGAATGCGCGGGTTCTGCAGAATGCGCGTATTCGAGTCCGTCAGCAACATATTCGCCGTGGCGGTTCCCAGCGTCACCGCAAATTCCGTCGAGTTCAAGTGCGCCAGGTTGTACAAGGTCGGTGTCGTCGAGGTCGTGCCGGTGGTAGTTGTCGTAGTCGTAGAACTCGTCGTCGAAGTCGGCGGCTGCAGCGTCACGCCCGCGCTCTGCGGCCAGGAGATGCCAAGGTTCTGCTCCCAGTTCTTGGCCACTTCCAGCACAGAGATGTCGACCACCACTTCCGGCCTCGCCTTGTCCAGATCGTTAATGAGCTTCTCCGCCAGCAGCAGTTCGTCCGGCGTTGCACGCATCACAATCGCATTCTGACTGGCCACTCCATAGACCTTCGCATTCGGCAGCACGTTGCGAAGCGCCGTCTGCACATCGTTCAGGTCGTTTTGCTGCCACGCATTGGTCAGATAAAACGTCTGCACCGCCTGCTCGTCCAGCTCGGTCCGCTTGGTCCGCGAGTTTTGCGCCACAAAAATCGTGTTCGAGGTAACAGGACGCCAGAATGTGCCGGACAACGTGCCGACAATCCGCAAGGCGTCCATCAGCGAGACATTGTTCAGGTCCACCTGGATTCGCTTGCCCGAGTAATCGGGATCAAACAGCACGTTGATCCCCGCCGCTTTGCCAATCGCCTGGTAGACAACCTTTGAATCCTCCACCATGTGCAGCGAGAGCGGCTCATTCGACGTCGGCTTCAGCAGAGTCGGCGAAGCCATCGTATCGATGCCGGCCTCCTCGGATGAGGTCTCGGGAACACCCCCATTCCCAATCGTCGGAGCCTCGTTATGGCGGGAACGAATCTTCGTGATCTCCTGCTGTGCCGCTTCATTGCCGGGATCAATCTCTGCCGCGCGCAGCAACTCCACCAGTGCTCCCTGCTCGTCACCGGCAGCCAGCAGCTTGCGGCCCTTGCTCACATGCGCGGTCGAGGCCGACACGCGCACCCTTTCCATCGCCGTCCGGTAGCGGATGTCCTTCGGCGCGATCGTCCACGCCTTTTGGAAGTCCTGATACGCAGTATCAAAATCCTCGCGCGACTCTGCGGCCTGTCCCAGCTTGAAATAGGAATTGGCGGAATCTCCCCGCGCATACGCTCCGGCGGGGAACATTGCCAAAACCAGAAGAAGGGCGATTGCCCCGAAGATTGAGCTCATGCAAGCCCATGCAGCAGTACGGTGCTTCATCGAACTCCCATGCTGAACGGCTGGCGCAGACCGTTCGCCAAGCCACACTGAATCCCATCGGCGGGTGTGGGCCGCAACGCTCACCTGGCTTGCAATCCCTTTGGAAACCGTCCGTAGATGCCTCATTCTAGCAAAGCTCCGTCCCCGGAATCGCTCTTTCCAGCCCGATGCTACGATGAAGGTTCAAGGAATTTCTCCAGTGGCCCGTCAGACTAGTCACGTCATCGCCCAATCCGGTAAATCCAGCCCCCAGAAGCCTGCCCAGCCGCGGGATCCGGTCGCCGGCGGAGAGCGCGACGCCGCCCAGAATCGGGCTGCCAGCCACAATTACTTTCTGCTGGAAAGGGTCGAGGCCGGGGTCGCCCTCCGCGGCACTGAGGTCAAGTCCATCCGCGAGGGCAAAGTCAACCTCAAGGACGCCTACGGCCTCATCAAGGATGGCGAGGCATTTCTTCTGAATCTGCATATCGGCCATTACTCCCACGGCAACCTAGCCAATCACGACGAGACACGGACCCGCAAGCTGCTTTTGCACAAGGATGAGGTCCGGCGCCTGCAATCCAAGACGCAAATCAAAGGGCACACGCTCATCCCCACCCGCCTTTATTTCCGCAAAGGACGGGTGAAATGCGAGTTGGCCCTGGCCAAAGGCAAGCAGGACTGGGATAAACGCGAAACCGAGCGCCGCCGCGAGGCAGACCGCGAAGCACGGGCAGCCGTGAACGCCAGCAAGCACCGCACGGGAAGGTAGGCCAGTCCATCCGCACGCGCGACGCTTTCCCGCTTACGTTACTCCGGTGTCGCACAAAGTATTGCCGCGTATTTGCGACAAACGGGTGGGTAGGCAAGAATGGAATCCATGCGGACCGAACTTTCTTTTGCCAACCTCTCTGAAATCAAGACCGAACTACTGGCAGTGCTGGCTGTAGACGCGCAGACCGCCAAAGGCCCGGATGCCAAGGCTCAGCCCATCCTTCTGACGACGGACGAAGCTGTCAGGACGGCCGTTTCGGCCGTGCTCGCCATCGGCGAGTTCAAAGCCGGGGCCAACGAGACTCTCTTGCTCCATGCGCCAGCCGGCCTCATGGCACGCCGCCTGCTCATCGTCGGTCTCGGTGCGCAGCCAAAGGCCACGGCGCACAGCGTTCGCAACGCGGCCGGTACCGCGGCCCGGTTCGCCAAGCCACGCGGCATCCGCGAACTCACGATTGCTCTTCCAGAATTTCTGATTCAGCCCTACAATGCCTCGGCCCGCGCCGCCGCCGAGGGCGCGTACATCGGCGATTTCGACCCGGACACCTACCGCAGCGACCGCAAAGATCTAAGCATCCAATCGTTTACCGTCGCCGCGCCTTCGGCTGTCGATCAGGATGCGGTTCGCGCGCAGTTTGACGAGGGCGTCATCATCGGCGAGAGCCAGAACTTCGCCCGCTCCCTCGTCAACGAGCCGGGCAACAAGCTCACGCCTACCATACTGGGCCAGCGCGCGTACCAGATGTGCGATCAGGTGGGCCTCAAATGCGCAGTCTTCTCCGCGGACAAGATCCGCGAACTCAAGATGGGCGCATTCTGGAGCGTCTCGCAAGGCTCCGCC
>JAGWML010000086.1 GCA_028873155.1 Acidobacteriota bacterium | reverse complement strand
CCCCACCCCCCCTCCAATATTTTTCTTTTCCACAAAATCCTTGCACTTTTTCCCGATCGCGTTTTCGCCTTAGTTTTGCATGCGCGTCACGCCCTTCCTCCGGGCTAACCCCGCTAACACCGCCAGCGCCCCTAACCCCACTCACCCCTCACCCGCTGTAAACTTGCCTCCTGCGCCCGCGTCTACCCTGTTGATGGCGACCGGAGCGACATGGGAACCGATCGAAATGGCAACGGCTGAAGACTCCGCCGCGCAGCAGTTCTCGGATGTGGTCGCGAGCTATCGCCCCCACATCTTCCGGTTCCTGCTTGCCTCCACGCGCGACGAGGACCTCGCCGAAACGCTCACGCAGGAGTGTTTCCTCAAGGCCCATCGCAACTGGGCGCAGTTCCGCGGCGACTCCAGCGTCATGACCTGGCTCATGCGCATCGCCATCAACCTGCAGAAGGACCACTGGCGCAACCGCCGTCTGCAGTTCTGGCGTCAGGCCACCTCGCACTCCGTCGACCTCGACGAAGCCCACGACTGGCTGCCCAGCGAGGAGCGCACGCCGGAACAGCGTATGCTCGCTGCCGAGCGCGTCGCGCAGGTCTGGCAGGCCGTCAAGGGGCTCAGCGAGCGCCAGCGCACCGTCTTTCTCCTCCGCTATGTGGAAGAGCTGGACATGAAGGAAATCGTCAGCGCCACCGGCCTGAATGAAGGCACGGTCAAGGCGCATCTGTCGCGGGCGCTCGCCAGAGTGCGCGCTCGCCTGGGAGGAACACCATGAGCTGGTTCAACCGGTTCGCACAACACGACACAGGCCACGATCTGGAACACGATCCCGAGCTCGCCCGCACCCTGGCCGACTTCAAGGCCAGCGTGCATGCCTGGAGCGACGCCGCGTT
This sequence comes from Acidobacteriota bacterium, assembly GCA_028873155.1. Classification (GTDB taxonomy): domain Bacteria; phylum Acidobacteriota; class Terriglobia; order Terriglobales; family Acidobacteriaceae; genus Telmatobacter. The sequence continues at coordinate 10,503 of JAGWML010000086.1, read as the reverse complement.
CACGCGCCCGCGCGCAGTGCATCCGGCCATCATCCATCGCACATGGCGTCTCGCCGCTGGCTGGGCCATGACCGGCGTGCTCATTGCCGGAGCCGGCTCGGCGCTTACCTACGAGCATCACCAGCGCGTCGAGCAGGCCCGCATCGCTGCCGCCGCCCGCGCCGCCGAGCAGCAGCGTCAGCTTGCTGCCCAGCGCGCCCGCAACGAAGAAGACTTGATGTACAAGGTCGATACCGACGTCTCCCGCGAAGTACCGGACGCGATGGAGCCGCTCGCTGCCTTGATGGCAGACGACACAACAGGATCCGGCAACTGAGGTTGCCATTGAAACGCAGAACCAGGGAGCTCAGGGAGGAACTCAACATGAAGGCAATTCGAATCATCACCACCGCCATCGCCGCCGCGGCGCTGCTCACCGCCGGCATGGCCAGCGCACAGTGCCCCGGCGCGGGCATGGGTCCAGGCAAAGGGCCCGGTCCCGGCATGGGCTTCGGCCCGCACCAGCCGCCCATGGAGCAGGCGCTCGGCATGGGCGGCGGCCACGGCCGCTGGTGGAATAACCCGGACATGATCCAGCAGCTCAAGCTCACCGACGACCAGCGCAAGGCCATGGACTCCATCCTCCAGGCCCATCGTGAAAAGCTCGTCGATCTGCGCGGTAACCTCGAAAAGGCTGAGATCGAGATGCAGCCCATGATGCAGCAGGACACGCTCGACAAAAGCGCCGTCCTCGCTCAGGTGGACAAGATTGCGCAGGCGCGCACCGAGCTCGAACGCGCGAACGCGCACTTCCTCCTCGACCTGCGCGACAAGCTCACGCCGGACCAGTGGAAGACCGTGCGAGACAACTTCCAACAGCATCGCGGCTGGAGGGATCATGGCCGGGGCATGGGTGGAGGCATGGGCTTCCGCGGCGGAGCCGGTCCCGACATGCCGCAGCCACCGACAGCCCCCGCGCCGCCCAGCAACTAAGCTGGCGTCTGCGCAGGCTTCAACCTTGCAGAGAGCAACTGCGGTTGCGCAAGCAACCATGGCGGCAAGAGGCACAAACCTCCTGCCGCCGTCTTTTTGCCGCTCTTACTTCGGCAGCGCCGCGCTGCCCGTCACCGTGAACGCTGCTTCCTGCTTCGCCTGCGTCTCGTCCGGCTGCGCGCCGCCCACCGTCAGCGTGTAGTTGCCCGGCAAGATCGACCGGTTCCCCGCGTCGTCCACACTCGAGAGCGACCGCGGATCGATCTTCAGCGTCACCTCGCGGCTGGCACCGGCCGCAATCGACACGCGCTCAAACCCCACCAGCGAGTGAATCGGACCGCCCTGCTGCGGCGTCTTCACGTAGGCTTCCACCACCTCGTCGCCGCGCACCTTGCCCGTGTTCGTCACCGTCACGGTCGCGGTCATCGGCTCGCCCGCCTTCAGGGTCGCGGCCGAAAGCCTTACCGGCCCGTACTGGAACGTCGTAAAGCTCAGGCCATAGCCAAAGCCCCACAGCGGCTTGCCCGTGTAGTAGCGATACGTCCGGTTCTTCATCGAGTAATCGACAAACGGCGCCAGCCCATCAAGCGACTTGTAGAAGGTCACCGGCAGCCGCCCCGCCGGATTGTTCAGCCCCGCCAGTGTCCGCGCAATGGCCTCGCCGCCTTCCACGCCCGGATACCACGCTTCCATCACCGCCGCCGCATGTTCGTTGGCCCAGTTCAGCGCCACCGCGCTACCGCTTTGCAGCACGACAACCACCGGCTTGCCTGTTGCCGCCACTGCTTCCAGCAGCTTCTCCTGCGGCGCGGGCAGGTCCAGGCTTGTGCGGTCGCCGCCGTCAAAGCCGGGAATCTTGATCCGCATCTCTTCGCCCTCAAGCTGCGGTGACAGTCCCACAAACGCCACCACCACATCCGCTTCCTTTGCACGCGCCACGGCCTCGTCCAGTTCCACCTGCGCGGGAGCCTGCCACTTGAGCGTCACGCCGCCGCCTGCGCGGTCTCCCGCGTGCGAGTACTCCAGTTGAAATGCGTGCGGCTGCGTATCCGCAAAGTCCATCGCAATCTCTGGATTCTTCGGGAAGTCCATCACCGGCGGGGCTGTCGGCGACGCGCCCGGCGCGGCCTTGAAGTTCCCCATCGACGAAAGGTCATGGTGGAAGTCGCCCGCCTTGCTCACATCATGCCCTGCGCGCAGGCTGCCTTCTGAGACCACCTTGCCATCCATCAGCAGCCGGTAGCTCTCCTGCGGCGAGTAGGGAAAGCTGTCGCCCGGCTCCAGCGTGAACACGTAATGTCCCGCCGCCGGCGGCGTCAGCGTGCCCGTCCAGCGCACGGAGTAGTTCGTCGTTTCCACCTCCGGAGCAGGCCTCGCATTTTCCCAGTCCGCCTGCACCAGCGGCTCGGTCGTCACCGCCACTGGCCGCCCCGTCCAGTCCGGCGTGGCAAAGAACTCTGTCTTCAATCCCTTGCCCAGCCCGAACGCCGTGCGCGGCACCGGCACGCCCACGCCCTCGGCCAGCGTCGACCCCTGCGCGTAGAGAATCGGCGTGCCTTTGAACTGCTCCAGCATTCCATCCAGCGGCGTTACCGGATGCAGCGCCGTTCCCACATAGTTGCCCAGAATCGATGGCAGCAGATCGGCCGTCGGTCCCACCACGGCAATGTGCGAGACGTTTCCCTTCAGCGGCAGCACGCCGTCGTTCTTCAGCAGCACAATCGCCTCTTCGGCAGCCTTCAGCGATACCATTCGATGCGCCGACGAGGCTGCATCCGAGAACGGAATCTTGTCCAGCGGATTCGATCCCTGCGGATCGAACAGTCCCAGTTGGAACCGAGCCGTGTAGAGCCGTTCCGCCGCCTGCGTCACCAGGTCCTCTGAAACCAGCCCCTGCTTCACCGCATCCGCCAGCGTGTTGAAGCCCGGTGACCAGATGCTGCACGAGAGATCCGTTCCCGCCTGCAACGACAGCGCCGCCGCATGCGTAATGTCCGCCGCCTTTTTGTGTCCCTGATATACGTCCACAATTGCGCCGCAGTCCGACACCACAAAGCCCTTGAATCCCCATGCATCGCGCAGATGATCTTTCAGGAGCATCGTGTTCGTGCATGCCGGCCAGCCGTCAATCGAGTTGTAGGCGCACATCACCGACTGCACGTGTCCGTCCAGCACCGTCGTACGAAACGCCGGCAGATACGTCTCTTCCAGATCGCGCGCGCTCGGGTCCACGTTCAAGCCGTGCCGCAGCGGTTCCGGCCCGTTGTGTACTGCGAAATGTTTGCTCGTCGCCACCGCGCGCAGATGGTTCAGGTCGTTCCCCTGCACGCCCCCAATGAACGCTACGCCCATCCGTCCAGTCAGGAACGGGTCTTCGCCATACGTCTCCTGTCCGCGGCCCCAGCGCGGGTCGCGAAAGATGTTGATGTTCGGCGACCAGAACGTGAGTCCGAAGAAGATGCGGTGATTGTCCTCGCGCTGCGCCTCGTTGTACTTCGCGCGCGCCTCGCTTGAGATTACGTCGCCCATTGCATGCACCATCGACGGGTCCCACGTCGCCGCCATGCCAATCGCCTGCGGAAACACCGTTGCGTAGCCCGCACGCGCCACACCATGCAGAGCCTCATTCCACGTCTGGTAGTCGGGCACGCCCAGCCGCGGAATCGCCGTGGCATAGTCCTCCAACTGGTTGGCCTTTTCCTCCAGCGTCATGCGACCCACCAGGTCATGAGCGCGCTCGGCAGGCGTGAGCTTCGTATCCAGATAGGCGGGCGTCTGTGCCGGCATCAGCGTGGCACAGGCAACAAAAGCAAAAGGCAAAAACGAGAACCAGCGGCGAAGCGACATCGAACTTCCTCCTGAACGGCGCACCCGCACGCGACGCCGGCGGACAGCGCAATGCGCCGTCCGAAGCCACGAAATGCTGAAGGGTGCAGCCGTAGGAACTCTACTAGCCCAAGGGGTGCTTTGGCTAGCTTTATCGCTTTACTCAGTCACTTTGTGAGCCCGCGTCGCGTCTCAGTATTTTGACTTGATCGCGTACGTCATTCCCATCGTGAATTGAAAAGAGTTGTGCTTGGTCGGCGGCAACGACACCGGCGTACTGTTCAGATAGCTGTCCATGGTGCCCATCGAGAAGCTCAGATTCTTGTACGCAGGAAACGCAAAAGTATTCGTCTCATTTGCCGAGTAAGCCGACATCTGGTTGTACGCCGGAATGTACTCCAGTCCCTGGATGTAGGTGAGCAGCTTGAGGTGCAGAGCGTAGTTGGCCGCGAAGGTCGAGCCCACCAGGTTGACGCTGTTGGGCGTGCCGGTGATGAAGAGCTGCTTCTCATACTGCACAGTGGCCTTCAGGTCCGCTTCCTGGCGCGCTGTCTTGTAGACAGTCCATCCAATTCCACCGCCATAGATCTGCTGCAGGTCCAGGTCCTGTCCAAAATTGTGATCGAACGCCGTCTGCGCCAGCGCAAAAAAGCGTGGCGAGAAATACTCGTCGCGCTCCGCATCCGCGTGGTAGATCGCCGACTTCGTCACCACCGCGGGCACCAGCACACCAGCCGCCACGTAGGCAGGCTGCGTAATCTTTCCATACGATCCCAAAAAGTCCAGCGATGTGCGGTCGCGCGGCGCCAGCCAGCTCACCGTCGGCACCACCCGCACCAACCCAATGCCGCCCGAGAAGGTGTACTGGTTCTGAGTGGCCGTCACGATCGACGCACCCGCGGTGGCAGCGCCGTTCCATCCCTGCGTCAGGCTCGGATGGTGATTGATCTGCTTATCCGCCGTCGCCTCGTCGGTAATGTACTCGACGTTCTTCACATCCATCGGCGCCGACTCGGCAGCCTTGGCCGGATGCAAGGCCAGCTTCTGGTCCGCAACGTCAAAACTCCCCACCGGAATCTGCGCTGCCTGCTTCTTGCCGTGAATCTCCACATTGATGCCAATGATCGCGAAGTTTGCAGCCGTGTGCAGCTCCTTGATCTTGTCCCAGCCCACGGTCACATCGCCCAGAGCATCGGTATGGAAGGTGACCTTGCCTCCGATCTCGCTGACAAACTTACCGTGCAGCGTGTCGCCGTTGCTCAGCACCAGCACGTCCGGCTCTGCTGCAGGCGCGGGTGCGGCAGCCGCCGTGCGCGGGCTGGCGGCCCCACACAGGGCGCCAGCCAGCACGGCCGAGCAGAACCAGGTTGGAAAAAGATGAGCCGAAAATTGGAAGAGGCAGGACGACGAACGCAGGCGAAGATTCATCGGGAAGGGCTCCTTTCATCAGGTTGAACTGTAAGGATGCTCGACCGTCTCATCACGGAACGCCTGAGACTCAACCAGTATAGGAGGGAATCGAACCCGCGAGAAGGAGTGGCAGGAAAGATCCAGCCCGGCCGCCGATGGATGGTTCTGCGCTGCGTGGCCCGAAATGCTTCTTAGAAGTGAACGCGGGCCACGCTCATCCAGCGCAGCCCCATTGTTTGATCAGAGATGCTCAGGCCTACCGCGCGGCCAAGAGCCCCTGCTCCATCTCAATTGCCCTGGGGAAGAGCAGATTGTTTTCCAGATGCACGTGCCGATGCAGATCCTTCTCAAACATATCCAGGCCATAATAGAGGCCCGTCAGTGTGGGGCAGGCTCCATCCCACGGCGTAAAGCCGCCCGTCGCCGCGCGCATCGCATCCAGCAGCGTCCCGGCGGACTCATGCTCGTTGATCATCATGTGAATCGGGCTCCGCACGCTGCCGAAGCACGCGTCGGTTGGGCTCGCCCCACCCGCGCTCTGGCGCTCCATGGTCTGGATATACGGAAAAAGCACCCGCTCCTCCTTATAGAGATGCATCAGCAGATCGTCGGCCAGCAGCTCCAGTTGCTGGTGCACCTGCGTCAGCTCGGGATGCGTGGGACCATGCTTGCGTGCGGCTTTTTCCGCCATGGGCAGCAGGCGCGGCAGCTCGGCACGGACAAATGCGTGGTGCGTCGCCACGATGTGGTCGATCAGCTCGCTCGCTTGCGCCTGAGACCAGTCGCGATCAAAGCGCTTCACCGCGGCTGCGTCGTTCAGGCTGGCAACGACTGCACTCACATCGAGGCCTTTCTCCGCGCAGGCCGCGCTGAGCGCGCGGTTGCCTCCGCAGCAGTAGTCCAGGTGCAGGTTCTCAAAGACACGGATGGTGGCGGGTTCTTCCAGAGCAATGGAGCGAAGGGTGGTTTGTTCGGTAATCACGGCGGACCTCCTCGGATGAACTCAGCCTAGAAGCTTCCCACTCGCCGCGCTGCGACTTTGGTCACGCCGGGGCAAAGTTTTCTTCTTTTCGTCGCACCAAAGGAATTCTTGGCGACTGTTCGTGTCCATCTGTAGGATGATGTGGAATTTGCTGCACGGGGAGAGCGATGAGACCGAACCTGAACCTGATGAAGGCAACCTTGACTGGCGCGTTGGGCGGTCTGCTCTTCGGTTTTGACACCGTGGTGATCTCCGGCGCCATTGACGCGCTGGTCAATCTCTACCATCTCACTCCGCAGGCCAAGGGCTGGACCGTCGCCATCGCTCTCATCGGCACGGTCATCGGGTCCTTTGGCGCCGGGGAAATAGGCCAGAAGCTTGGCGGGCGCGAAACCCTGCGCATCACGGCGGTGCTCTATGTGCTCTCCGCGCTGGGCAGCGCAGTGGCGTGGAGCTGGACCTCGCTCATGGTCTTTCGCTTCATCGGCGGCCTTGGCATCGGAGCTTCCTCCGTGCTAGGCCCGGTGTATATCGCTGAGCTCTCCCCGGCCAAGTGGCGCGGACGCCTTGTCGGAGCTTTCCAGTTCAACGTCGTCTTCGGCATCCTCGTTGCCTATACGTCCAACTACCTCATCCGCCTGGCGCACCTCGGCGCGATGGAGTGGCGCTGGCAGGTGGGCGTCGCCGCCGTTCCCGCGATTGGCTTCCTTGTGCTGCTTTTTGGCATTCCGCGCAGCCCGCGCTGGTCGGCTTCAAAAGATCGCATCGACGAGGCGCTTGCAGTGCTCAAGCTGATGGGCGAGCCGGACCCCGAAGGCGAGCTCGCCGACATTCGCGCCGCGCTACAGCAGGAGCACGCCTCCGCCCACGAGGCCGTCTTCCGCTGGAAGTACCGCTACCCGCTGTTTCTCGCCATCACCATCGGCGCGTTCAATCAGCTGGCCGGTATCAACGCCATCCTCTACTACCTGCCGAGCATTTTCGCCTCCGCCGGCTTCAGCCAGATCTCCGGCGACCAGCAGGCCATCGCCATCGGCCTCACGAACCTTGTTTTCACCATGGTCGGCATGAGCGTGATTGACAGGCTCGGCCGCAAAACCCTGTTGCTCATCGGTGCTGCCGGCACGTCCAGTTGCCTCGGCGCCGTCGCCTGGCTCTTCGCCACCAATTCGCACCCCGGCGCGCTCGTCTGGCTCTTTGTCACCTACATCGCCTTCTTCGCGCTCTCGCAGGGCGCAGTCATCTGGGTCTATATCGGCGAGGTCTTTCCAAATCATGTCCGTTCCAAGGGCCAGGGCATCGGCAACGCCAGCCACTGGATCATGAACACGCTCATCGCGCTCGAATTCCCGGTGCTGGTCGTCAGCCTTGGCCGCAGCGCGCCCTTCACGTTCTTTGCCGTGATGACCGCCGTGCAATTTCTTACCGTTCTCTTCTTCTATCCGGAGACCAAGGGCCAGACACTGGAAGAGCTGCAGCGCAAGCTCATTCCGGCGGAGTGAGCCGACTTGGGCAATCGTCATGGAGATCGATTCGTGTTAGCATGGCTCGAAATTTCCTATGACAGGTCAAATGGAATGAACAAGCAAGCGTTCTTTCTAGCTCTATGCGTCTTATTTGCCTTATCACTACAGGTTGTCAGCCAGCAGGCTCAAGCAGGAGCCGCATGCACAATCAAGCAGCCCCCTCTACTCACCCATCGCGCCAACATCTTTAGCGATGAAGCCCAGGAATGGCTCGGTGATGCAGAAGCGGATGAGTTAGAGCCGTATTATGATCTCTTGCCCGCAAAGGATTCAGCTGAACTGGATCGTATTGCGACAAAACTGCTCACCCAGTTACCACCCACCCCGATTCATTTCAAATTCCGCGTTTACGCTTCTGATGAAGTGAATGCCTTTTCGTTGGCGGGTGGTTATGTGTATGTCAGCCGCAAGCTCATTACCGACGTTCAAAGTGAAGACGAACTGGCTGGTGTGCTTGCCCATGAGATAGGGCATATTTACACGCGGCAACTTGCCGCAGATTACACTCGGGAATTCAAGTCAAGGGTGGGAGTCGCTTCCGTGGACAGTCGCGACGACGTGGAAGACAAACTCCAACTTCTGTTGAACTCTCCGTGGAAAGATAGCGCTGGGGAAAGTGAAAAAGACGCTGAAGATGATGAATTGCTTGCGGACCATGTTGGCATGTACGCCCTCATCCGGGCGGGATATGCCCCGCGCGCTTTCTCCGAGAATCTGAACCGCATCTCTGCCAACAAAGGGCGTACTGGCAACTTCCTGACAGACGTCTTTGGCACAACAAGTGAAATTAGCTTACGCGTGCGCGTTGCCCGAAAGATTGCTGACTCGATTTCTGTTGACTGCGCATCACGCCGACCGTGGTCGTCGCCGCAATTTCAAGCCTTCCAGCAGGGCATACGTGATGTGCTCTTCGATCCTATCGAAGTTCCCACGCCTAATCTTGATTCGTTTCTTTCGCTACCGCCGATGCCTCCGGAGATCCATTATGTGCACTTCAGTCCCGATGGCCGTTACATCCTGGCGCAGAACTCGTCGGAGATCCAGGTGCTCAACCGCTCTCCGCTCAAGTTGTTGTTCACCATTGATGCTCGCGAGGCGCTGGAGGCCCGCTTCACTCCCAACTCGTCGCACATTGTCTTCAGTTATCCGACGATGCGGGTGGAAGACTGGGATATCGCTTCGCAAAAACGCGCTAGCTATCATGAACTCGTAGACTACAACGGTTGCACGCAAACCAGTCTTTCTCCCGACGGTAAGATCTTTGTCTGCATGTCTCAGACCGAGAAGGGCATTTGGCTCAGAGTCACAGACGTGGACACAGGCAACCGCATCTCGGAAGACAAATCGTTCTACAAGTTTGATTTTCTGGCCGCAACCTCGATCATCGTTCGCAACACCGGCACGGATAGGATCGGAACCGTTGCCTACAGCCAGGATGGCCACTACATGATCATCGTCGCGGGAGCCAAGCACCTGGCTTACGACCTGCTTAAGCGCGCTCCTATCGAGCTGGGCGGCAGTCTTGAGAGTCTCTCTGATGGCCGCATTGCCTTCGCAGATCCATCTCATCTTGTGTACCAATGCGATTCAGGAATCAAGGGGAACTCAGCCAGCGATAAGTTCCAGATGTGCGAAGCTACCTTTCCCGAGGGCGCGCCGATTCAATCATTCCAGATCGGGTATCAGTGGCTGGAGTCGCTCACCAGGAGCAAAGATGTGCTTATCGGTCCGTCAAGCACCGGCGCGGCCATGCTTGCCGATCCTTCAACTGGCAAAGCTGTCCTTGGGCTCAAATTTGACTCTCTCGATGTCTACAGCGATACCTTAGCCATCGAAAACGACACGGGTGGTGTTACCCTTGGCAGTCTCGACGGCAAGAATTCACAGTCACTTGAATTACCGACCGGTCCTTTGACCAACATGGCGGCTGCTTCGTTCAGTCACGATGGGAGATTCCTTGCCTACTCCACGCGCTTCCGCAGCTCTATCTGGGACCTCAAGGCGCGCAAGAGAGTCGCGTTGATGCGCCCCTTTCGGGTGGTACGCTTCGACGGCGGCGACCAGATGTACGCGCAATACACTCAATTGGGCCAGCATCCCGGCGTCAACTACCACATCGATCTCACCACAGGGAAGGCCGTCCAGGACGCGCCATATGCGATCGACCAGTTTCAACGGAGCGATGTGCTTGTCACTTTTGACGCGCAAGAAAAGACGGGAGACATCTCAAAAGACACGAATCTAGAAGTTGCCGATCGGGTGACAGGCAAACTGCTCTGGTCTAAGCATTTCTCTGACTACACGCCCATTGTCAGACAGTCTGAGGGCAATGAACTCCTGTTGCATACTCCGCTTCAAACTGATACGGCAGAACGTGAAATCAAACATTTAGGGAGGAAACTCCTGAGCAGCTCCGATTGGAAAGGCAATTTTGACTCACCGGGACTGCTTGTAGAAGTGGTCGATGGCCACACTGGAGAAATCCTCCATGCCATGCAAGTTCCGATGCGATGGGACAGCTCGAATGGTTCGGATACGCGAACGGAGTCAGTGTATGGGGATTACCTCTTGGTGCGCGGCATCTATAACAACACTGTTATTTATCGCCTCTCTGACGGAAAGCGGCTTGGCGCATTCTTTGGTCGCACTGTGACTTGTGACCCGTCCATGGGCCTCGTAGCCGCTACCAACCGCGATCAGGATGTCATCATCTATGACGCAAATACTGGAAAGGCTCTCTTTCGCGTAAGGTTGGACCAACTGGTGCAGGCCGCACGATTCGACTCC